>JAYSTZ010000873.1:0-14200 GCA_043719365.1 Verrucomicrobiaceae bacterium
CCACGCCGCCGCGAGCGCATACGGCCCGCCCCCAGAGACTCCGAGGACGGCGAATCGGCCGATGCCGAGCGAATCGGCCAGCGCAGCAAGTTGCGCGGGCCAGTCTGCAAGCGTGCGGCCCGCAATCATCGGCGAGGCTCCGATGCCAGGGCGGTCCGGCGCGATGACGCGAAAGCCCAGCTCGCGCGCCTCATCGTGCATCATCGCACCTTGCAGCGCACTGCCCGGCCAGCCGTGGAAAAAGAAGAGCGGCGTTCCATTTGGGTCGCCAAATTCGCGATAGGTCACGCCTGCGTTTATGATCGCGGCAACGCAAATGCGAGCATTCCAGTAGGTCAGCAGGTCGGTGGGAAACAAGCTTCGACAGACTTTTGCACCTGGTTCTGGATAAGACGACCGTTTCGATGCTCGATCCTCGGAAGGGTCGGGCGGGATCACCTCGAAGGCCCAACTTGCGCGCGACATCGCGCATCAGCGCGCCTTTCACGGTAATGGGCGAACAGCCGGGGGCAAAGTTCACGCCCGCCTTTTTGAATCACGACAGATGAAGCGAAGCGCTGCCCTTAAATCACCAAGGTATTTTTGCTTTCATCACCGTACCTGCGCTGCTGTAGCCGACGAGCTTCTGCACGGCGTTGGCGTTCGTGTTCACGAAACAGCAGTTCGGGAGAGTCACCCGTTTAGGATCCTTCGTCCAATAAACTATGTTGTGACTATTTTCGTAAGTTTTGGCACCGCGCAGGCCTGCGACCTTTCCACAGTCGAAATCAACAGCGAAATGCATTTGCCACGTGACTTTGGCCAGGCCCAGATAAGCAGTGGTGGACGTAAGCCCCCCTCGTCCTTTGTGAGCGACCACGTAGGTCGTGAATTTCTGTTTGCGCGAAATGCGCGTTAGCGTCTCAGGCCATTTCTTGTCGTAATTCGTCTGGCCCGGCGGAACGGGATCCCACCACTGGACGTTGGAATTGAGGTTGTCATTCATGGACAATGTGACCTTCTTGTCGTTTACGGGCCCAGTGAGCACATCCACGCCGCCACCGGTTTGATTGCGCCGCCCGCTTACGACGGGAGCGCCTAAAGAATAGTAAGGAAAGGAACTGGTCGTCGAGTCGCTGATGGGCGTGGGAAACTCCCATTTCGTGTAGTTGCCGCTCTCGTAAGTATGCTGGAGATTGATCAACTCGCACACCTGAACAAATCCAACAGTCCACGTTTCGCCTGCCGGAATGGTGCATTTCAAATCTACATCACAACAGAAAAAAGGTCCTTCGTACCGAACTTTTTCCGTGTAATCCGACTCTTTAACGGCGAGGGCTCCGTCGGACGATTCAAGGAGGTAATCAAACTTGGTTATGATGAAAGTTGCGGGCATAGATACTTTTTCCTAGAACGATCGATGTTGCGGCTCTTTGAGGCTTGGGACGGTGACGTGAATGAGGAGTCGAAGTCAAGTATTGTTGGAAGAAATATGCATTCTTGCCCGCCACGCCGACTACGGCAAGAAACTGGAGGTCAGCACGCGAAGATTGACAGTTTTTCGACCTCTTTTCGAGGGTCGCTTGATGGATATTAATAGCCGCTCCTGAAAAACGCATGAATCCAAGCATTTATCATTGTTTGGAAAACGGGAACCGGGGGCAGGCGATAAAAAAGAAAAACCAACCGGCTTTGAGGAAGATGTTTTCCTTTTCATCGCCTGCTCCCTGCTCCCCCGATTTCTGCCAGTTCCGCTGGAAATCATCGGCGATGCCCGGTCCTGAATGCTCCGGTGCGCTGACGCTGAAGGCCCAAATTATACGCCGCATCGTGCTCGGGGCTCCTTCCACGGCACTGCCGGGCCAGCCGTGAAAAACGACGATCGGCGCTCCATTTTGGGCACCCAATTCGCTCCAGGCCGCGCCCGCCTTTTACGATCGCGGCAGTGCGAATGCGAGCGGAGCCGCTGATTCCCAACGAAACCGTTAAACGAATGTCGTTTGCGCTTGGCGCGATTCCGTGGGAGAAGGACGGTCATTATGCGTCCTATCTCACTTTTGGGCATTCTTGCTTTCTCTCTGACTTCGTTTTCCGCGCAGGCGGCGATCACTTTTACCGGCGTCGCCGACAAGACGAAGTATATCGACACGCTCACGTTCACCGTCGTCGCCGACAATACCGCAAACACGACCACAACTGCGACGCTCGATGGCGTTTCGCTCCCTGTGGGCGTGGCAAAGACGCTGAACCAGCGGTTCGACCGGTCCTTCCACCAAATCGTCGCCACGAGCCGCGACAATACGACGAATGCCGTTGTCGATACGAAGACCGTCCGCTTCGTCATCCGCGATACGGAGCGCATGGCGGGAAGTGATCCCGGCTCGGAAGACGGCATCCCGCCGCACACTCCTTTCAAGACCGTCAATGACGCACCGTCCGCATTTGCCGGGCAGACTTTCAAAGTGATCGCGCCTGCTGCGTGGCCTGCGAATCTCCCGGTGCCGTTGGCGGTGAAACTCGTAAATGGCTCGAACGAAACCGTGCGGCTGAATGGGCTCGTCACGTTCAGCGGATTCTCGGGCACCACCGCGCAATTGCGTCGCGGATGGGGCTCCGTCGTCGGTCCGGCGAAGACGACTGCAGGCGCGGTTTCCGCAGGCGGTGCAATAGCGGGGCTTACATCCAGCCCGACGATCAACATCGAGGCGGCACCGGTCTTTACCGATGTCACCGGCACGATTTCGGCAAATACGACGTGGCCTGCCAACTCTCGCATCAACATCCCGTCCGGCGGGCTCACGGTCGCCGTGGGCGCTACCCTTACCATCGGCGAAGGCACCATCGTGAAAGTCTATTCCGGCAACGGCACCGCAGGCACTGCGGCGGAAATCACCGTCAACGGCTCGATGGTCATCAACGGTACGGAGACGAATCCCTGTGCTTTTGTCCCAGCAACACCCGGTGGACTCTGGGGCGGCATTGAGCTGCAAAACTCCGCCGCGCTCGTCGATGCAAAATGGACGCTCTTTCACAGCTCCGGCGAAGAGCAAAACTGGTTTGGCACCCACAGCGGCTACACCACGCACAAGAACCAGCAGGCACTCTTCATCAACGCCGGCACCCTCGCATCCGGCGCTCTTACAGGATCTCACGTGAAACTCACCGACTGCTTTTGCTTCAGCCTTGGCGGTCAATTGATGAACTCGAAAGCCCGCACGTGGGTGGACTTCACCCGCGTCCTCGTTCAGCGCGCCGTCACCTGCGGCGAGCAGAACGACTGCAAAGTGACCATCGACCGCTCGGCGCTCATGGAATTCCCCGGTGAGTCCGACTCTTTTGTCGATGCCGATAATGACGCCATCTACCTCACCAGCGGCGACCTCTCCATCACGAACACGATCATCGGTTTCACCAAGGACGACGGCGTCGATAGCGGCGGAAACGGAGGTGCCAGCCCGTTTGGCACGATTGATCCCGCGACCGGCACGACGACGACGCGCTACGTCTCGACGAACAATTGGTACGAAGGCACCTACCACGAAGGCAATTCGCTCTCCGGAACACGCAACGTCTATTTCACCAGCTGCGTTTTCTTGAACTGCGGCCAGGGCGTCGAGGCCGGATACAGCTCCTCCGGCAGCACCGACGGGCCAAACGCCATCGTGGACAACTGCCTTTTTTCAAACAACATGGTCGGCGTCCGCTGGGGCGATAACTACGGCAACGGATACTCTTACAACGGCTCGATGGAGGTGAAAAACTCGCTGCTCCTCAACTCCCTCTACAAAGACGCATTCAGCGGCGAATGGAATACCGGCACTGCCCGTGCATACGATTGGGTTTACGAGACCACGGCAACGAACACGTTCGGAAAACAATACTTCAACGTCCACGACAACCACATCTCCCAGCCAGACTCCCTCCATCACCCGACCAATACTGCGTGGAGCCCTGCAAACCCCGTGCACAACGCGCTCATTGAGCCCTTCATGCCCGTGCCCGGCTCAAATGTCGGCGTCGCGATTTCCACCTTCCAGGCAACGCAAAGCGACACATCGGCCTACGCTGGAACATTCACCGTTCGACTCAGTTCGTTTAGCTCGAAGCAAGTCGCAGTCGGCTGGGCTGTGTTCGGAAAAACGGACCCTTTTGCCGAAGCGGAAACTTCGCTTGCCAGCGGCACGCTCACCTTCCAGCCCGGTGATACGCTGGAGACTTTTACAGCCACCGTCGCGACTCCCGGTAACTACGGCCTCATTCGCGTGGCGCTGGGAAACCCGGTGAATGCAGAGGTCACGGGCGAGCAGATTTATATCAAAAGCAACACGGTTTCCGGGAACTTCGTCGCAAGGGGCAGCGCTGGCTGGCGCTATCGGGAGACGCGCAGCGAACCGCCTTCGACATGGAAGACGCTTTTGTTCGATGATTCGAGCGTCGCAGCCACCGAGTGGCTCGCCGCGACGTTGCCGGCGGGTTTCGGAGCGACTGGTGTTGTTACGACGGTTGCCAGCGGCAGCAGCACTGACCGGACGAAGGCATTCTATTTTCGGAAGAAATTTACCGTCGCCGACCCCTCGCAGTTTTCCGCGCTTACCTTTACGGTAAGGAGGGACGACGCGGTCGTCGTGTGGCTCAACAACGATGCGACTCCCACAGCCGTTTCCGCCGATGGAACATTCAACCCACCGTATTCGTACGATGCGACCACGATCGCCGCGGGTAACGTTCCCAATTCCACCAATACAGCAAACTATCTCACAGTCTCGATTCCAGCATCCAAGCTCGTTGTAGGAGACAACATTCTCGCGGTCCAACTGCACCAAACCTCGCTGACTTCAGGCGACATCGTGCTCGATTGCGACTTGATCGGGACGCCGGTTGTGGCGGCTGCCCCGCTGAAGCTGAACTTTGTCAAATCCGGCGGCCAGCCTGTGATGTGGTGGAATACGTCCACGGATGTCCTTGAGCACTCCTACGACCTCATTAATTGGTTCCCGGCGCCCGTCAGCGGCAGCCCCGTCAGCGTCACGCCCAGCGGACCGAAGGAATTCTTCCGGCTGAAACGATAGTTGATTTTCAGTGGGCAAATTGCGCAGGTGAGTTTGTATGAAACATCAACTTGCGCTTAGTCCTGCGGGGCGGATTTGGGTCGAGGAGACTCAGGGTGAAGACGAGGGGGGCCTCGCATTCCAGCCGGGCTTTTCGCGCTCATCCGCCGACGGATTGCTCGCGCTTGCGGCGGTGCGTGGAGCGGTGCCGGGCTGGTCGGCGGGCGCGGTGTTTTGGCGGGAATTTGCAAACACGTTCCTTCACGTTCTCGCGCAAGTGCCGGAATCGGATGATGGTGCGCCAATCAGCGTTCCAGCACCGGACGGGTTGTTTTTTGGATTGCCGCTGCGCATCCCGGCGATGCGCGGAGCGGAGTATGCGAGCCCAGCTCTTTTTGAAGCACTCTGGCGGGACATGGAGGCGACAGTCGCTGCGCTGGCGAAGACTGCGGGCGGGCTGAAAGCGTGGCTCGGGAAGATCAATCCGGCACTGCACTTACTCGGGCGTGTCACATTTCACCTCGCGGAAAACAAGCGCTCGCCGGAGACGCCGTTTGCGTTCATGGCCACGTTCACTCACCGGCTATCCTCGCAGGACAAGCCGGTGCATCTGCCTCTCGCGAGGGCTCTGCAAGACTACGCAGGCGCAAAAAACCAGGCTGCACTCCGCGCGCTGCTGGAGCCCGTGCATCGGGCATCCGAGCGCAGCCCGTGGGCGCGGGACATGATGGAAAGCCGCCGCATTTTCCAGCCGCAGGCGTGGTCGCCGGCGCAGGCCCACGCGTTTTTGAAAGAGGCTCCGGCCATGGAGGAATGCGGCATCGTCGTGCGCATCCCGAACTGGTGGCGTGGTGGAAAAGGGCCGCGTCCCGGCGTGAGCGTGACCATCGGCGGCACGACATCCGGCGGCGTCGGCGTGGATAGTCTGCTCCAGTTTCGCGCAGCGGCGGCGCTCGATGGCGAGGAACTCACCGACGCAGAATGGCGGACCCTCATGGCGGCCCAAGAGAACCTCGTTTTGCTGCGAGGCCAATGGGTCGAAGTGGACCGCGAAAAACTTCAATCTGTGCTCGCGCATTGGAAACAAGTGCAGGCCGACTCCGGCGACGGCGTGAGTTTTCTAAAAGGGATGCGCATGATTTCCGGCGTCCGCGAGACGGGCAATGGCGAGGAAAATGCCGAGCTCGCCGACTGGTCGCAAGTCTCAGCCGGCGGCTGGCTGCGCGATACTTTGGAAAGCATTCGCAGTCCTGAGCAGGCGGGGAAGTTCGACCCAAACGCCGGGCTGAACGCGTCGCTCCGGCCTTATCAAGCCAAGGGCGTGCACTGGATGTGGTTCCTGCAAAGCCTCGGGCTCGGCGCGTGTCTGGCCGACGACATGGGCCTCGGGAAAACCATCCAAGTCATCTCGTTACTCCTGCAACTCCGCCGCGAAAGCGCTCCGCCAAAAGCGAAACCCTCGCTGCTCGTCGCGCCCGCGTCGCTGCTGATGAACTGGCGCAACGAAATCGAGCGCTTCGCCCCTTCGCTGCGCGTGGTGACCGCGCATCCATCACAATCGCCCGACGGTGCGTGGCGCGAAGAAAAAACGGCAGCAAAATGGATGGCGGGCGCCGATGTCGTCATGACCACTTACACGCAGGCCGGCCGGCTCGGATGGCTGGCGGGCCGCGAGTGGCGTCTCGTCATTTTGGACGAAGCGCAGGCCATCAAAAACCCCGGCTCCGGGCAGACAAAAGCGGTGAAAAAGCTGAAGGCCGGGGCCCGCATCGCACTCAGCGGAACGCCCGTAGAAAACCGCCCCGGCGACCTTTGGTCGCTCTACGATTTCCTGAATCCGGGACTGCTCGGCAGCGCGCCCGAATTCTCGCGTTACGTGAAGGCGATCCAAAAGGCCGAGCCGCCCGATTTCGCCCCGCTGCGCCGGCTCGTGCAGCCGTACATTCTGCGCCGTATGAAGACGGACCGCAGTATCATCGCGGACCTGCCCGACAAGACGGAAGTCACCGTCTCATGCGGCCTCAGCCGCAAGCAGGCCGCGCTTTACCAAGAGAGCGTGCGCGAGCTGGCCGAGCGACTCGACTCCGCCGACGGCATGCAGCGTCGCGGGCTCGTTCTGGCGTTCCTCATGCGCTTCAAGCAAATCTGCAATCACCCCTGCCAGTGGCTGAACGACGGCGAGTTCGCGCCTGCCGACAGCGGGAAATTTGGACGCCTGACGGAGTTGTGCGAAGAAATAGCGAGTCGTCAGGAACGCGCACTCATCTTCACACAATTCCAAGAAATGACTGCGCCGCTCGAAGCTCATCTCCGCACAGTTTTCGGACGCCCTGGGCTCGTCCTCCATGGCGGTACTCCGGTCAAAGAACGCGCAAAAATGGTCGCCGAGTTTCAGCGCGAAGACGGCCCGCCATTTTTTGTCCTGTCGCTGAAGGCAGGCGGCTCCGGGCTCACTCTCACCGCTGCGAGCCATGTGTTTCATTTCGACCGCTGGTGGAATCCAGCCGTGGAAAACCAGGCCACCGACCGCGCATTCCGCATCGGCCAAAAGCGCAACGTGCTCGTGCATAAATTCGTCTGCCGGGGAACGCTCGAAGAACGCATCGACGCCATGCTCACCGAGAAGCGGGCGATGGCCGAATCGCTGCTCGGCGGCGAGGGCGGCGCTGAAACGCTGCTCACCGAATTGGACAACGCCGAGCTCCTGCGATTTGTCTCGCTGGACATCAACAGCGCGGGCGGGGAGTAGTTGCGCGGATGTCGAAAATGAAGGCCGTCTTTTGCCTCGACCTCTCACCGAGCGTGCATCATTTTTCCCGAATGTCATGGAGCCGCTATTCTAGTTTCGCCCCTTACGTCCCAGTCGCTAAACGCCGCGAGCAAGCTGCTAAGAAGGTGAAGCAAATGGAGAAATCGGGAAAGAAGCTTGAGCCTGTCGATCTTAAAGGGAGCAAGATCGCGGCGACGTTTTGGGGGAAAGAATGGTGCGTGAATCTGGAGTCTTACAGTGACTACTCCAATCGACTCCCGCGCGGGCGAACGTATGTGCGGAATGGCTCCGTCATCGACCTCAAAATCGCCGAGGGAAAAGTCGCCGCGCTTGTGCAGGGGAGCTCGCTTTACACCGTCACGATTACCATCGCCGCGCTCGCGGATTCTGCTTGGGGCGCGTTCAAAAAGCGTTGTGCGGGAAAAATTTCGAGTCTCCTGGACCTGCTTCAGGGCCGCCTCGACAAAGGCGTGCTTGAAGAAATCACCAGCCGGTCCGGCGGGCTGTTCCCATCGCCAAGGGAGATTAAACTCTCGTGCTCCTGCCCGGACGGAGCCTCCATGTGCAAACATGTCGCGGCCACGCTTTACGGTGTCGGCGCGCGGCTGGATGGCAAGCCCGAGCTCTTCTTCACGCTGCGCGGGGCGGATATGCAGGAGCTCATCACGGCGGCAACAGCCAGCGCGGCCATGCACGACGCGGGCTCTGCGGACTCGGGACTTGCCGTTGATGATCTGAGTGCGATCTTTGGCGTCGAAATCGAATCCGCAGCTCCGGAAAAACCCATCAAGAAAAACAAGCACGGGAAAGCGGCAGGGAAGAAGAAATTGGCTGCGAAGAAAGCGCCGCCGAAGAAAGCGCCGACAAAAAGGAAGAAGGCGTAGTCCGCTGCTGAGCTTTCACCGGGTGGAGAATGGCGAGTCCAATTGGAAAAGTAAGTGATACAAATGATACAGCCGCGAAGCGGGGTGTGATAAAAAGTGGAAAGTAGCCCGCGAGTCCCTTCGCGGTAAAAGCCAAACGGCGAAGCCGCACGAAACAAAAGTGTCGCTTCGCGAGTGGTATTGAGCCGCGAAGGGACTCGCGAGCTACTGAATCACACAACCAAAGGTTGCATTAGCGCCGAGCCACGGCATTACGGCATGGTCGTAACCGCCATGAACTTTATCTCTTCCTTTCTCCGCGCCGCTCTTGTCCTTTTCTTCGCGGTCTCCGCACAGGCGCAGACGCCGCCAATTCGCATTTTGCCGATGGGCGATTCCATTACGTTCGGCTCGGGCGGGACGGCGAATCTCGGCGGGTATCGCTCGAAGCTTTATGCGTCGCTCACCACGGCGGGCTTCAATGTGGATTACATCGGGTCGCTGACGACAAATAGCTCGGGAATCCCGGACCAAGACCACGAAGGGCACGGCGGGTGGCGCATCGACCAACTCGACTCGAACGTGAACGCTTGGTTTGGCTCGTTTGCGGACCCGGATGTGATTTTGCTGCACATTGGGACGAACGACTTCGGGCAGAGTCTCGATACCGCGAATGCCATCAATCGCATTGATGCGCTAATTTTGAAAATGGCTACGCTGCGGCCTTATGCGCACATCATCGTGACGAACCTCATGGAGCGCGGCGAGCCTCAGAACACGAACATCCAGACGCAGTTTAATCCGTTCATTCAGGCTCGGGTGAATGCCCATGCGGCTGCGGGACGACGCGTCTATTTCCTCGATATGCGGTCGGCAGTGCCGCTTTCGGATATGCCGGACAATTTGCACCCGAACCAAACCGGGTATGACAAAATGGCGGACGCATGGGTGCCCGGGATTCAGGCAATCATAAGCCCGCTGGGTGATGCCTTCGCGCCGGGGATTTATCGCGCGGTGGGAAACGGCGACCTCACGCACACGGCGATTACATTTAGCAAACCGATCGCGGATGGAGCGGCAGTCGCAGGGAATTTTGCGATCGGCGGGCTGACGGTTACGTCCGCTTCGCTCGATGCGTCGAAGCGTGTGGTAACTCTCACGACTTCGCCGCAGACGCGGGGCGTAAATTACACGGTGACGGTGAACGGCGTGGTGGACCGCACAGTGGGCGCGAATGGGCTGCCTGCAAACAGCACGGTGTCGTTTTACGGCGCGACGCAGCGCGGATATTTGAACAATGTGCTGGAATCGAACGGCTACACGCTGGTGCAGTCGCTCGACGTTCCCGCGATTGCAAACTACGGCGCGACGGGGCCGGTTTATAGCGTGGACAATCGCGCTTTCGTCGGCCCGTTTTCACGCGTTGCGTATTACGTCGAGCTGCAAACTTCGGCGGGCGAGTTGCAGTATTTGTGGGCTTCGATGAATGCGTTCACAGCGGACGTGAACAAGCTTGCAGTGCCAACGCTGGGGAGCGGTGCAACGTTTCAGCAGGGCGTCACAAATATGAACGTGGTCTCGAATGTAGCCGGCATTTCCACGGGTTCCGGAGTGGCCGGGAATTTGGAGTTTTGGCCAACGAACTACAACGCGGCTAATGGCGCCGCTGTGGCTGGTGCGAGCGAGACGCTTTATGATTTTGGCGACACGGCGTCGCCCGGCAGCTACGGCTCGATGCAGCTTCATAACGCGGCCGCTTCGCAGACACTTTTCGCATTTAACAACTGGGGCGGCACGGCCACGGCGACCAATGCCGACCTCGGTATCGGCAATGGACTCGGCGCAAATCCCGATTGGACGTTTGCCAACTCGGCGGGGAATTACACGATCAAGACCATCCAAGTGCTGGCGCAGACTTCCGGCGACACGACTCCGCCAACGATGACCACCGCGACGGCGAGCTTCGGGCGGTCCAAAGTGACGATCACATTCTCCGAGCCCGTCGCCGCCGCTTCGGTGAATGCGGCGAATTTTTCGCTCGGCAACGGCGTCATCGTCCTCGGTGCGACGCTCTCGGCGAATCAGCGCGACGTGATACTCGCCACGACGCTTCAACCGCTTGCAACCACGCTGACGCTAACGGCGAGCCAGGTCCGCGACACTTCGCCCAATGCGAACCGCATGACGGCGGCACCCATCGCCGTGTTGCCCGCAGCGCTGCCGCCGGAGGTCATTACGAATATCGGTGCGGCTTCGAACGGATACGAACTCGTCTATTCCATCGACCTGCCGACGACTGGGAATCTCAACGCGCTCGGCGCTGCGGCGTATCGCGTGGACGACTCCGCGGTGCCCGGAACGTTCACGCGCGTCGCGTATTATCTCGAGCTTCAGACGGGCGGCAACCCGGTGCAGTATGTCTGGGCTTCGATGGACGCCTTCACCGCTTCGCGTGCAAAGACGGGTGTCCCGACGCTGGCGAGCGGCGAGATTTACCAGCGCGGTGTGACAAACCTCACCGTGCAGTCGAACGTCGCAGGAGTTGTGAACGGAACCACCGCCACCGGCGGCAACATCGAGTTTTGGCCGAACAGTTACACCCAGGCAAACGGCGCTGCGGTGCCGGGCGCGAGCGCCACGAACTACGATTTTGGCGACACTCGCACGACCACCGCAACGACCGGCTACGGGTGTATGCAGGTCCACAATAACAGTACAGCGCAGACAGTGTTCGCTTTCAACCGATTCGGGCAGGACGGCAGCGTGTTGGACGTCGGCATAGGCAACAATCCAGCACCCGTGAGCAACGGCGTGGACTGGACCTTTGCAAGCAACGCGCCGACTTTCTCCCGCCGCGTACTGCACGTCATGGTGCTGCCCGGCGCGACCACGGCCCCGGCGGTAATTGCAAATGTCCCCGAGGCCGCGAATTATCAACTCGCGTATTCGATCAATCTTCCGACGACGGGCAATCTCGTGAGCGGCGCGGGCTTCACAAATTACACCGTGAACAACGGCACCGAACTCAGCGCGTTTTCACGTGTCGCATATTACATGGAGCTGCAAAAGACGGGCGACGCAGCACCGCGCTTCGTTTGGACTTCGATGGATGCATTCACCACTAACCCTGCACGCATCGGCATCCCGACACCCGCGAGCGGCGCGATTTTCCAGCAGAACGTCTCCAACATGAACGTCGTCTCGAATGTCGCAGGCGTTGTGAACGGCACCGGCATTGCCACGGGAAACATCGAGTTTTGGCCGACAAACTACACGCAGCCGAATGCCAACAACATTCCAGGCGCGAGTTCCGCCGCCAACAACACAGGTTACGATTTCGGCGATACGCGCGGCACCACTGGTACGCACGGCTCGATGCAGGTTCATAACTATGGCGCAACGCAGACGATCTTTGCGCTGAACAATTGGGGCACCGCGGCCAACACCGCGAACATCCTTTCAATGGGTATCGGCAACAACCCGACCGCCGGACAGGCACCCGACTACACCCTCAGCGCCAATGGCACGTCGTGGGATATCCGCCGCGTATTGCACGTGTATGTTTTGCCCGGAACATCTGATGTGGCGGGCCCCGTGATGAACCGCATCGTCGGCTCGACAACGCTGAACCGCCTCGTCGTCACGTTTGACGAACCAATCGCCGACATTTCCGCAACCCCGGCAAACTTCAGCATCGCCGGACTCTCTGTGACAGGAGCGACGCTTTTTCCCGGCAACCGCGAAGTGGCGCTGTCCACGAGTGCGCAGACATCCGGCACCGTCTATACTCTCAACGCCACGGGCATTCGCGACCGCAGCGCCGGGGGAAATGTCATTCTCCCCGGAGCCACGATTAATTTCACCGCATACACGCCGCCCGCCGTCGTCGCGGGAGTCGCCGATGCCGCTGGATACGAACTCATTTATCGCCTCGCGATTCCGAGCGCCACGCCGCAGTGGAATCTCAACACGCTCCCTTACAACGTCGATGAGGCAAAGTATGGTGAGCGACTTTTCGACCGCGTCGCCTACTTGATGGAGCTCGACGGCAACTGGGTCTATGCGTCGTTCGACCGGCACACGAACCAACTCGCGAAAATCGGCATCCCGACGCTCGGCGTCAGCGCCACGCCGTTCCAGCAGATCGTCGCGAATATGAACGTGGCATCAAATGTCGCAGGCATCGTGACTGGAAACGGAATCGCAACGGGGAACATCGAGTTCTTCGGCGGGGACTATTCCGCGCCCAATGCGCTCTCCATCCCAAATGGCAGCGCCACGCTTTTCGACTTCGGCGACACGATGGCAGCCGGCGGCGGACACGGCTCATTCCAAGTCCACAACCACGGTGCCAGCCAGACGCTCTTCGCCTACAATAACTGGGGCGCAAACGCAGGCCAGGTGAGCGCCCTCGGTATCGGCAACAACCCGACCGCCGGAGCTGCGGGACAAGGCGGCACGCAAGGCCCGGACTGGACATTCACCGCCAGTGCAAACGCTTACACCGCGCGCAATCTTTACGTCCTCGCTCGTCCCGGCGGCACGCCCGCCGGAGCAGCGCCGGTCGTCATTGCACACCCGACTTCGCGCATCGCAAATCCTGGCAGTGCGACCACGTTCGCCGTGCAGGCGAGCGGCGCGAGCAGTTATCAGTGGCGGAAAAATGGCGCGCCGATCGTTGGGCAGACCAATCCGTGGCTCGACCTCGCCGGCATCACTGCTGGTGACGCAGCGGGCTACGATGTCGTCATCACCGGCCCGACGCTCGTCACCACGACAACCCTCGCAGCGTCGCTCACAATCAACACACCTCCGACATTCGCGGGTTACACCATCTTCGCGCAACGCAACGTCGCCGCCGATATCGCCGCATCCGCCATCCTCACGCGGGCGCTTGATTCAGAAGGAAACGCGGTTTCGCTCAATGCCGTCAGCGCCACATCGACTTCCGGCGGCAGCGTTTCGCTCGGTGCGGGCAACGTGCACTACACACCGCCAGCGAACTTCCTCGGCAACGACACGTTCACCATCACGCTCACCGATTCGATGGGCTTGAGCGGCGCGGGCACCGTGAACGTTTTCGTCTCCGCGAATGGACAGCCGCCTGTCTCCGCGAGCGTGAACTTCCAGCAAGGCGGCAGCATCGCCGGGCTGTTCATCGGCGTCGTCGGCCAGTCGTATGAGGTGCAACGCAGCACGGATCTCGTCGCGTGGACCGTTCTAAAAACCGTGCTCCCCGCGCCGGACGGCACCATTCCGCTCAACGACCTCGCTCCGCCATCGAGCAAGGCGTTTTACCGCATCAAAGAGACGCCGTAGGGCTGGGAAACTGGATTTTCTCCCATGTTTCGGCGGCGGTGCTTTGTGGGTTCGGAAGGTTTTTTACAGAGAAAAATGGGATTTTTGTGCATAAAAATGTAAATAGTTCTTGCAGATTATCCGAACAGACCGCATTCTAGCGGCGTTCTGGGGGGAACAGCGGCCTTCTGGTGACTTTCGTCACCGGGGGGCCGCACTTTTTTTGCCGTGAAACATCGGGT
>JAYSTZ010000874.1:0-2384 GCA_043719365.1 Verrucomicrobiaceae bacterium
CTGTACGTCCGCCCGGAAACAAGCGGCGAAAAGACGATTTTCCTCTGCGTGGGCTGGCCGACGACGGGGTCGTTCCGCAGTGCGAAGCGCGATTGCGGATTTGTCGGGATGAGGCCGGCGGTGAACTCGAAGAGGTTCGTGTGTGCATCGCCATCGGCATCCACGCCGGGGGCGGCGAGCGGGTTATTGAGGCCGAAGTATTGGTTCTGCCATGTGTCGTCGATGCCGTCAGCGGCGTAGGTGCCGAAGTTGTCGGGCAGCGAATTTACGACCGTGATGCCGATGCTGGCGGTGTAGCCGAGATGGATGCCCTGCGCGGTGGCGGCGGTGTCTTGAAAAACAGCGCCGCCCGTGGCGAGTCCGCTGGCACTGACCGTGAGCGGGCCGCTCGTCACGCTCCACGCGACATTCGCTGCGGGGACGGCGAGGAACGTCGCATCGTCCAGCGCGAGCCGTGCGGCGAGTTGGTCGGTGGCGGTTTCATTGACCGTCGGCGTCGCGGCAGTGAGCGCGAGGCCGGTCGTCTCGTAAAGCTGGGCGATGAAGCCCGCCTTTGCCGTCTCCGCCGGTGCGGCCACGGTGGAAGTTCCCGCGATGCCGCCTGCGCTGCCGGTGTTTGTGTAGCTGGCGCTCGTGGCGCGTGCGCCGCCGGTGCCGGTCTTGTCGGTGAGGATGCTGTAGTTCGCGGAAGTGCGCGGCCCGGCGTGGGCGGCGGCGGCGAGCGCGAGGAAAAGAGCGAGGTTCTTTTTCATGGCGCGTTACTTGGCGAGCGCGACTTTCACGGGCTGCGCGGCGGCGGCTTTCTCGATGGCGGCGAGACGGGTTTCGATGGCTTTGTCGCGGGCGTCGTTGTCGGCGAGTTGCTTCTTTAGCGTGGCGATCTCGGCGTCTTTCGCTTTCATGGCGGTGTCGTTTTCGGCATCCTTGGCTTCCGCTTTGCGGGCGAGTTCCTGCGTGGCGGAGACATTGAGCATCGCGATGGCCTCGTAGTCCACGGCGCGGACGTCCTTCACTTCCCGGCCATAGACGAAGACCTCTTTGCTCTCGCCTTTGAAGTCGGTGCGGAAGCTGTCTTTCTTCACCTCCAGCACTTCGTGGATGGCGTCGTGCTGCTCGTTGATGAGGCGCACGCGGTCGCCCTTCTTCACTTCCATATTGAGGGCTACCCAGCCGTCCTCGATCGCCGCCTTCTTGAAGATGTCCGGCACCACGCCGGTGTGCTGGTTCACGGCCTGCGGGAAGACCTTCTCCACCTGCTGCGCGATGACTTTCTTCTGCTGGCCGTTGCCTTGGCCGATCTCATCCTTGAAGCGGTAGTCGGTGATTCGAATGTCGCGCAGCGTGCGCAGATCCGCTGCGCTGTCCGACTGGCCCCGGATATTTTTGATCCGCTCGTCCGAGAGGGCGTAGAACCCCAGCCCCATGATGTCATTGTCGGCATAAATGGACATGTTATGGACGCCATGCGCCACGGGGGCAAAAGACCCTCCGCCGTAAGCCAGATAGCTCGCGTTGAAAACACCAGTCGCTTGCGAGCCAATCACCGCCAGCTTTGCATTCGGAGTGGTAGTGCCGATGCCGACGTTGCCGCTGGCCGCGACGCTGAGCCGGGGCTGAGAGCCGGTGTATAGGTCAAGGCCATAACGGTTGGTGGAACCTGCGGTGCGGTTGGAGCTGATCTTTTCACCCGAGGTCGAGCCGCCGAAATTGACGCCGTAGATTCCGCTAGCAGGAGTCGTCTGGCTCTCATCCACGGACAGCGAGTTTTGCACGGCGACGAATCCGTTGCCGTTGCTGCCGACGCGCAGGGTGCCGGCTGAGTTTTCAAACAGCGTGACGTCGAAGAGATTCAGTTTCATCACCGAGGCTTCGTTAATCCCGAGGCCGAAGGGATAGCCGAACGTCACGCTGCCGGCTGAGGTATGCCGGATGACGAATTCGCGGTGGTCGTCGTCCGCGTTGTAGGAGCGGAGGTGGAGGGTGGCTCTATTGTCGGATTCGATCGCGATGACTCCCTTGTCGCCGCCATCCACATGCAGGCCTCGCGTGGTCGCATCGTAGATTTTCTGACCCGGCAATAACGAATTGGGATGCGTGAGGCTGACAATTGGTTCGTACGCGCTGAGGCCGACGTTGAGGTTCGTAGCGAGGGTCATGTTCGGGTAGGGGCTGTCATTGGTGTAGAGCTGCACGGCATCGTTGCTCCGAGAGCCGATCCATACGCCTTCCGCGTCAATATATGTGCCGAACTCCTGAAGGCCCAGTTTGTGGCCAAGTCCGTAGTTACTGCCCGAAACGACGATATTGGAGTCGAGCTTTGCGGAAGTCACCGCGCCACTGGCGATGTTGGCGGCTTGCACGGCATTGGTCGCGAGCTTCGCGTT
>JAYSTZ010000875.1:0-5466 GCA_043719365.1 Verrucomicrobiaceae bacterium
TATAATCCCGGCCCTTCGTCCCCATCGGAGGTTGCAGCCGGATATGCCGATGCCGAGGAATTTGAATTCGTCGAATTCGTGAATGCAGGAGCAACGCCGCTGAACCTCGAAGGATGCAGGCTCAACATAGGTTTGTTCTATGATTTCCCCGCAATCACCCTCGCTCCCGGCGCGCGCATCGTTCTTGCCCGCAACCCAGCGGCGTTCGCATTGCGTTATCCGGGCGTGACTGTCACGGGACGGTTCGTCGGCGACCTTGCCGATGGCGGCGAGCGACTCGTGATTTACGATGCGACCGGCGCGACCATTCTCGATTTTACCTACAATGACAAATGGGTGAATCATACCGACGGCGGCGGCTTCTCCCTCACGCCGCTCGACCCGCTCGCGAGCAGCGCGACGCTCAGCACTTCCGGCGGCTGGCGGGCGAGCAGCGCTCCGTCCGGTTCTCCGGGTGCCGGCGACACGCTCCCCGCTCCGGGGGCCGTGAAAATCAACGAAGCGCTTTGCTACCCGAGCGGCGGCGGCGACCAGTTTATCGAACTGAGCAACACCTCCGGCGGTTTCGTGGACATCAGTGGATGGTATCTTTCGGACGACGTGGTAAATCTCACCAAATATCGCATTGCGGCTGGCACTGCGATTCCTCCGTTTGGTTACGTCGTCTTCACTGCGAGCGCGCATTTCAATAACGCAGGCGATACAGGCGCTCTCGTTCGTTTCACCCTCAACCGGGCAGGCGGAAATATTTTCCTGAGCAGCGGTTCGGGGGCTTCAGCGGGCGGCTATCGCGAGACCGAAGATTTCGGCGCTGCCGAGCAGGGAGTGAGCTTCGGACTTTACACCAAGAGCAGCGGGACGGATTTCGTCGCGCAGAAAACCGTCACCAGCGGAGCGGCGAACAGCGGCCCGAGAATCGGCGCTGTAGTCATCAATGAACTCAACTACAACCCGGCCGGAAGCGGCATCGAGTTTGTAGAACTCTACAACACCACTCCTGCGCCGATTGCCCTTGATGGATGGAAGTTTATTGACGGAGTGACTTGGACGTTCCCTGTTTCAACGACGATTCCGGGGTATGGCTACCTCGTCGTGGCGGGAGGCAATCCTGTCACTGCGCGTGCCTCTTACGGAATCCCTGCGACGGTCCCGGTACTCGGACCGTGGACCGGCCTACTGGACAACGCCGGTGAAATGCTCCGCCTTGGAAAACCCGGCGACGCATTGCCCGACACAACGATTCCTTACATCAGCGTGGACCACGTGAAGTATGACTCCGCCGCACCGTGGCCGCTTGCGCCGAACGGGTCGGGACCAACACTCCAGCGTGTGGATTCATGGGCATACAGCAACGATGTCGTAAATTGGGCATCCTTTCCGGCCACAAGCGGACGGCTGAACCTTGATACCGACGGCGACGGAATTCCTGACGCGTGGGAGATTGCAAACGGAATGAATCCAACTGACGCCGGCGACGCGGCGCTCGATTCGGACGGCGATGGCTCGAGCAACTATCTGGAATACATCGCAGGCACGAACCCGCAGAGCGCGGCGAGTGTCTTCCGCGTCGAAAGCGTCGCGCCTACCGGCCCGGGTGGTGCATTCGTGGTGACCTTTACCGCGCAAGCGAACCGAACCTACACCGTGCAGTATCGCACCAGCCTGGCAACCGGTTCGTGGCAGAAACTGGCCGATGTTGCCCCGGCAGCCGCAGGCCCGGTTTCAGTGCCCGATCCAGCATCACTCGGCGAGCCAAACCGCTTTTACCGGGTCGTAGCACCGGCTCAGTAGGCGCGTTCGCGGGCCGATTCGAAAATAGCTCCCAAACGGTTTTGAGCTTAGCCTAAATGCGTGATTGGAGCCCGCGAAAAGCGCGGAAAGACGCTAAAATAGAAGGTTTTCGAGGAAATGAGCGTTCACCCTCCGGGTGAGGTGGTGCATTTTCGTAAGAGTATGATTTCGCGCCTTTTCGCGCCTTTCGCGGGCCATCCATCGTCGTTTCTAGGGTAATTGCGTTCCATTCTCGGCCCGTGCTGCTTTGTCCGGTGTGAAGTCTCGTGCAAGCAAAAGCCGCCGTTCCTTTCGGGCTCGGCGGCTTTGCGGAATTGGTTGGCTCTTCGGTTTAGAAGAAAATCGGGATGATGAGAATCGCCACGATATTCACGACTTTGATCATTGGATTGATGGCCGGGCCGCTTGTGTCTTTGTAGGGGTCGCCGACGGTGTCGCCGGTTACGCTGGCTTTGTGGGCTTCGCTGTGTTTACCGCCGTGGTGACCGTCTTCGATGTATTTCTTGGCGTTGTCCCATGCGCCGCCGGAGCTGGTCATCGCGACCCCCATGAAGAGGCCGGTGACGATGCTGCCGACGAGGACGCCGCCGAGAATTTTCGCGCCATCAGGAAGTGCTGCGACTGCGATCACCGTGACAATTGGGAGAAGCGCCGGGATGATCATTTCCTTGAGCGCCGCCTTGGTGACGATATCGACGCAAGTTCCGTAGTCGGGCTTGTCATCGCCACCCTTGATGAGGATGCCGGGCTTTGCCGCGATTTGGCGCCGGACTTCGGTGACAACTGCGCCCGCTGCGCGGCCGACCGCGCTCATGCTGAATGCGCTGAAGAGATACGGGAGGAGACCGCCGATGAAGAGGCCGATGATGACTTTCGGGTCGTTCAGCGAAAACGAGAGATCGTTCGCGAGCTTTGCGGCGCTGGCTCCGTGCTTGATAAGGTGATCCTGCAAATCGACGAAGTAGCTGCCGAACAGCACCACGGCGGCGAGTCCGGCGCTGGCGATGGCGTAGCCTTTGGTCACGGCTTTCATCGTGTTGCCTACTGCGTCGAGTTCATCGGTCGCCTTGCGGACTTCGGCGGGAAGTTCACTCATGACTGCGATGCCGCCGGCGTTGTCGGTGATGGGGCCAAATGCGTCGAGCGAGATGATGATTCCTGCCATGGAGAGCATGGCCATGACGGCGATGGCGATTCCGTAGAGTCCGGCGAACGAATGGCTGGCCCAAATGGCACCGCCGATGCAGAGGACCATCGGTGCGGTGGCCTGCTGGCCGATCGCGAGTCCGGCGATAATGTTCGTCGCGTGTCCCGTCTCGGAAGCCTTCGCGATTTTCCGCACCGGAGCGTGTTCGGTGGAGGTGTAGTAATTCGTAATCCAGCAAGCGAGGCCGGTCATCGCGAGGCCGACGAGGCTGGAGAAAAAGATGCCGTTTGCCGTGAGCGCCGCGCCTTCTTTCATCGCGAGCCCCGCTGGGAAAAATTGCTGCGTGATCGGCCAAAACGCCGCCGCCGAAATCGCACTGCTCACCGCCACGCCGCCCATGAGCGCCGACGAGGGTTTGGCGTTCGTGGCGTTGACATAAAGGACACCGATGATGCTGGCGATGATCGCCGCACCGCCGAGGACAAATGGATACGCGATAGCCGCCGCCGAGGCTCCCGCCGCGGTGGTCAGCGCTCCGACGAGCACTGCGCCGATGAGCGAGACCGCGTAGGTTTCAAAAACGTCCGCCGCCATGCCTGCGCAATCGCCGACGTTATCGCCGACGTTGTCTGCGATGGTGGCCGGGTTTCTTGGATCATCTTCTTCGAGGTTTTGCTCCACTTTGCCGACGAGGTCCGCGCCGACATCCGCCGCCTTCGTATAAATGCCGCCGCCGAGTCGTGCGAACACCGAGATGAGCGAAGCGCCGAGTGCCAAGCCTACGAGACTGCTGATTTCCTTGCCCGGCGAATACTTGGCGACGAGGAGATAAAAGGCACCGGTCGAGATAAGGGCGAGCCCGACTACGAGGAGCCCGGTCACCGCGCCGCCGCTGAATGCTGCTTGCATCGCTTTTTTGCGGCTTTCGCGCGCACCTTGCGCAGTGCGGACGTTGGCCTTCACTGCGATGCGCATTCCGATAAAGCCCGCCGCGAGCGAGCATACTGCCCCGACGACAAATCCCACTGCGGTAGGCGCGTCCTTTTTCCAAAACACGAGAAGCGCGATGGCGACGCCGATGGCGGAAATGGAGACGAGCTGCCGTGAGAGGTAGGCTTTTGCGCCTTGTTCGATTGCGTTGGCGATGAACTGCATCTTGTCCGTGCCGGGCGAGATGGAGAGCAGCGATTTAATCAGCCAGATGGCCGCGATCAGCGAGACACCCCCGCAAGCGATTGCGAAGGTGATTCCGTGTTCTTGTAGTAGTGATGCGAGCGGAAATGCCATGGTTTATCAGGGTAAAGGGGGCGGGAGGATAGGGGGCGCGTGCAATCTGGCAAGAGGGTATTTCGGGGTATTTCGGGGTATTTCGGGGCGCTGTGATTTTGGGTGTGATTAATTCTACTTTGTTAGTCGCTCATTTTGGCCCGCGAAAAGACGCGAAAGGATTTCCCATTTCGCGCTTTTTTGCGTTTTTCGCGGGCCAATCTCGCGGTGCCTCAGCGCAAGTAACAAAGTAGAATTAAAAGTGGAACGAAGTTTTTCGGGAGCGCCCATTCTTACTTCTTTCTCTTTCTCATGCTCTTGCTCTGAAAACCACCGCCATTCGAGCAAGGGCATGAGCAAGAGAAAGAAGTAAGATGAAAAACTTGGCACTAGCTCCGTTCAGGGCTCACGCATCTTAATTTCCCTGATGGAAGCGCGGGAAATGCGAATCGGAGCGGGGCTTTCCTAAGCCCCGTGCGTGCCGCGATAGGGAACGGCGCTTGCACCTGACGTGGCAACGGGGCTTAGGAAAGCCCCGCTCCTTTCACGCTCTTCCCTCCCATCAGAGATATTTAGATGCGTGAACCCTGCCGCGATGGCACCCGCCCCGCATTGCCCGCGGACGAGGGAGGCGCTACTTTTTGAGTTGCCGGGGCGGGGATTCCCAGTAGGCGCGGACGTGGCCGTCGGCGTAGAGGTAGTTCTTTTTGCTGCGGTAGTCGCCCTGGGGCTCGTGGACGCGCTCGACGTCCATGCAGACGATGATTTTAGAGAGCGGACGGGTGAACTGGCCGCGCGGGGTGAGGATTTGGGGGTTGGTGAAGAGCTCGTCGTCGATATAGGGGCGCCACTCGTAGCTGCTGCCGGTTTTTTCGAAGTATTTGAAGGTCTTCATGTCGGCGGGGCAGCGCACGATGGGCTCGGTGACGCCGTAGGACTCGAGGGTTTTGAAGAGGCCTTTCACGCCGTCGGAAGTCGGGTAGATGGGATGGTTGGGGTCGGGCTCGACTTCGGGAAAGCGGCCGTCATTTTGCGCGATGTAGTTGTTCAGGGAGGCGCCGATCTGGCGGAGGTTGCTCATGCAGGTGATGCCGTCGGTGCGCTGGCGGGCATTTTGAAACGCGGGGATGGCCATGGAGGCGATGAGGGCGATGAGGGCGATGACGCAAAGGAGCTCGATGAGCGTGAATGCGATTGCGAAAGTGCGAAGGGGTCTCATTTCTGCGCCTCCCGCTTGCGGTCCACGTATTTCTGGTAGCGCT
>JAYSTZ010000876.1:0-5465 GCA_043719365.1 Verrucomicrobiaceae bacterium
GTTTCAATTTCGCAACGGTTTCTACTGAATATGCGGAGACCAGAACGACCGTGAGGCAACAGCACTGAGGGCACCATAGGTGACTGGGCTGATTTTCGGCACTTGGTCCGGCGGAATCAAGACGTATGCATTGCCGAGGATATCGTTCCCCTGGGACTCCGCAAGACGCGTCCCGGATTTCACGTATGGAAGCAGATCGTTGATCGCAAAACCCGCAGTGTCGGTCTTGTTGTTCTCCATGACGTAAAGCTGCACGGCCGCATCCAAAATTCGCAATTCCGACATGATCTGCCCGGCCTGCGAACGCTTTCGCGCCCTCAAGTAGTTCGGGATCGCGACCGTCGCGAGCAATGCGATGATTGAAACGACGATCATGATTTCCAACAGAGTAAAACCCTGCTGCACACGACGCTGTTTGTAATTTTCCATAATTTTCATAAAGCATGATTAATACCACCCACTTCTCAATACATACATCTAAAGGGATTTTGAACCCATCATCATATCTTGATATGATGTTTTGTCGCTTGAACTATGGCGTGGAACCCGCTTTATTTCAGCCATGTCGGAAACGCATCCACTCGCAGAGTTACTGAAAAAACGCATCGCCATCATCGACGGCGCGATGGGGACGACCATCCGCACTTACGGGATGACGGAGGCGGATGTACGCGGGGAGCGTTTCAAAGATGCAAAAAAGGACATGCTGAATTGCGGCGACTTCTTCTCGCTAACGCAGCCGGAGATGATTTGCGACATTCACCGCCGTTTTTTGGAAGCGGGCGCGGATATTATTGAGACCAACACGTTTGGTGTAACGTCGATCGCGCTGAGCGACTTTTTTGTGGAAGACCCGCGCGAGCACGGCGGTCGGAAGGACCCCGAATTTTTCCAGAAGGTCATCGAGAACAAGTTCCTGCACGACCTTTCGTGGGAAATGAGCGAGACTTCCGCGAGGCAGTGCCGCGAGTGGGCCGACCGCGTGGGGAATGCGACGGGGATTCAGCGATTTGTCGCAGGCGCTGTGGGGCCGATGCAGGTCTCGCTGACGATCTCACCCGATGCGGACGATACGGGATTTCGGGTATGCACTTTTGAGCAAGTGAAACACTCTTACATGCAGCACATTCGCGGGCTCATCGCAGGTGGGTCGGATGTGATTTTGGTAGAGACAATCTTCGACGCGCTGAATGCAAAAGCCGCGCTGGTCGCCGTGCAGGAAGTTTTCGAAAAGGACGGAATAGTTTTGCCGGTGATGATCTCTGCTGCTGTGGGCAAGGGCGGAGAGACAGTCGTTTCTGCTCAAAAAGTCGAAGCATATTGGAACGCTGTGAAGCATCTGAAGCCACTGTCTGTAGGGCTAAACTGCTCGCTTGGGCCAGATTTGATGCGTCCATTCTTAGCAGAGTTGGCCGCGAAATCGGGAGCGTATGTCTCGGCCTATCCAAATGCCGGACTTCCCGATCCGTTGTCTCCTACGGGCTTCAATCTCACCCCTGAAGACATGGCGCGTCACCTCCGCGATTTCGCGGAAAATGGGATGCTAAACATCGCGGGTGGTTGCTGCGGAAATACGCCGGAGCATATCGCCGCTATTGCAAGAGCCGTGGCAAACAGTAGGCCGCGCGAGATTCGTGAAGAGGCGAAATTTTCTACGGGCGCAGCGATTCCATTGAGGCTCTCGGGCTCCGACGCATTCACTCAGCAAATCGGCAATTTCTTGATGATCGGAGAGCGCACCAACGTCGCGGGCTCGCCGAGGTTTGCGAAGCTCATCAAGGAGGACAAATACAAGGAAGCTGTTGCTGTTGCGGAGCAGCAGGTGGAGAGCGGGGCAAACATCATCGACATCTGCATGGACGAAGGAATGATCGATGGCGTCTTTGCGATGACCCGTTTTTTGAATATGCTCGCGATGGAGCCAAACGTGTCGAAAGTACCGTTCATGGTGGACTCCTCAAAGTGGGAAGTGATCGAAGCAGGGCTCAAGTGCCTGCAAGGAAAAGGCATCGTGAACTCCATCTCGTTGAAAGGCGGCGAGGAAGCGTTCATCGAGCAGGCACACACGATTTTGCACTACGGCGCAGCGGTCGTCGTGATGGCGTTCGACGAGCAGGGACAGGCTGCTACTTACGCAGAAAAAATCCGCATTTGCGAGCGAGCGTATCGCATCCTCGTGGACCAAGTAGGGTTCCCGTCTGAGGACATTATTTTCGACCCGAACATCCTCACCGTCGGCACGGGAATCGAGGAGCACAACAACTACGCCGTCGATTTCATCGAGGCCACGCGCTGGATCAAAAACAACCTGCCAAACGCAAAAGTGAGCGGCGGTGTGTCGAACGTATCGTTCGGTTTCCGCGGCAATAATCCAGTGCGCGAAGCCATGCACAGCGCGTTCCTTTACCACGCCATCAAAGCAGGCATGGACATGGGAATCGTGAACGCCGGAATGCTCGAAGTTTACGAAGACATCGAGCCGGAGCTAAAAGAGCTCGTCGAAGACGTGATCCTCAATCGTCGCACGGATTCCACCGAGCGTCTCGTGACCTTCGGAGAAAAACTGAAAGCCGCGAGCAGTGGCACGACCGCCGCCGACAAAAAAGTGGAAGAGGAATGGCGCAAAGGCACTGTGGAGCAGCGTTTGTCGCATTCGCTCGTCCGCGGCATCGACCTTTACATCGACGCCGACACCGAGGAAGCGCTCGCAAAATACGGCAAGCCGCTCACCGTTATCGAAGGCCCGCTCATGGACGGCATGAGCGTCGTCGGCGACCTATTCGGCTCTGGCAAAATGTTCCTGCCGCAAGTCGTGAAATCCGCGCGCGTGATGAAAAAATCCGTCGCGTGGCTGGAGCCGCACATGCAGGCCGAAAAACTCGCGATGGCCGCGCGCGGCGAAGTCGTAAAAGCGCAGGGCAAAATTGTCCTCGCGACAGTCAAAGGCGACGTCCACGACATCGGCAAAAACATCGTCGGCGTCGTGCTCGCATGCAACAATTACGAAGTCATCGACATGGGCGTGATGGTCGCGTGCGACAAGATTTTGGACAAAGCCATCGAGCTCGGCGCTGACGTGATAGGACTCAGCGGGCTCATCACGCCATCGCTCGACGAAATGACCACCGTCGCAAAGGAAATGAAGCGCCGCGGAATGAAGCAACCGCTGCTCGTCGGCGGCGCCACCACGTCGAAAGCGCACACCGCCGTAAAAATCGCGCCGCACTACGACGGCCCCGTCGTCCACGTCCTCGACGCCAGCCGCGCAGTCCCGGTCGTCAGCTCGCTGCTTTCAACGGATGGAAAAGCCGCATTCGTAGCCAAGAACAGCGCCGACCAGGAAACCGCACGCGCCCATTTCTCCGGCAGCGCCGCAAAGCTCGTGAGCATCGAAGACGCCCGTGCGAACGCGCCGAAACTCAGCTACGGAGAACTCACTCAGCCAGAATTCGTAGGCACACGAGTGCTGTCGAGCGAAGCAGAAGATGCGTGCGATTTCCCCGTCCGAGTCGGCGGACGCGACATCGAAGACGCCAACGAACTAAAACAAATCTTCGCCCTCGACTGCCCGCCGACTTATTACACCACGAACGATACGCCTAAAATGGTGGAGGAGAAGAAATGGCTGAAAGCTCAAATGTTCGCCGATGAATTGGCGAGAAACTTTCTCGATCGTCATTGCTCCGCAGAAGCCTACGGGCCTGCGTTGTTTGGCGATTTTGTTTACGTGATTGCGCCTTCGACCTCTGGTGAGAACTCCCTGCCTGAAGCACTGGCGTATTGGCTTCAACGGTATTTTGGTGGAGAGATCTACGGGGGACTCAAATGTAAATCTGAACAAGAAGCCAAAAATCGGCGTGGATATATCAACAAAATTGCGCTACCGACTACGATCGTTGTTCCAGAGGATGCTCGAGATGTTATTGGAAACCGCCGCGTGGTTTTAGTGGACGACATCCTTACTAGCGGCGAGACCCTCAATGCGATGCAGGAAGCACTAGCCGAGGCAGGAATTCGTACCGATGCCGCTATCGTACTCGGCGCTGCGATGGGAGGTAAAGCCGCGTTTCAGTCCACCGTGCAACAACTCGCGAAACATCTGTCGAAAGCCGTGGGTGTTTCGTGGAAGGAAATCCTAGAAGACCTTCGCCTTGCTCACGGTAACGCGTATGCTAATATAATCCGAAAAGCAGCCGACGACGCGAACGACAAACCAAATGAAGTATATGAACTTATCCGAAGAAAAGCAGGCGCACTACGCGAAATTACACGCCCACATGTATCAGGAAAGCATTCGTCTGAATTGGACGCCGATCCCCGACGAACTCAAGGATCCGCACGCGTGGGACGAATTCTGCGAATGGCGTCATCAACACTGGCGCAAAAAGAGCAGCGAGGGGGCAACACGAATCGTGCAGCTTCTCACGGAACGCAAAGCCCGCGAAGCGGCGGAACTCCCCATGGTAGCCGAGACGGCGAAGTAACTCTCGCCGAGCTGCGTGAGTTTATCGACTGGTCGCCGTTTTTCCATACGTGGGAATTGCGCGGCGTGTATCCGGCCATTCTCAATCACGAAAAATACGGCGAACAGTCCCGCAAGATTTTTGCCGACGGCAATGAGATGCTGGACAAATTCATCGCTGAGAATTTGCTCACCGTGCGTGCGACATACGGTTTCTTCCCGGCAAACAGCGTTGGCGACGACGTGATTGTCTGGACCGACGATACGCGCACCACGGAGCAGACGCGCCTCCATTTTCTCCGCCAGCAAGTCGCGAAGGAAGGTAACGACATCGCGAACCCTCACCGTTGTCTCGCCGACTTCGTCGCGCCGACTGGCGCTGACTACATCGGCGGCTTCGCAGTGAGCACGGGATTCGGCCTCGACGAACTCGTCGCGGAATACAAACGCGATGGAGACGACTACAATTCCATCATGGCCGAAGCCATCGCCGACCGGCTCGCCGAAGCCTGCGCCGAATGGCTCCACGCCAAGGCCCGTCGCGAATGGGCCTACGGCAAAAGCGAGACGCTGACGAAGGAGCAACTCATCAACGAAGAATACCGCGGCATCCGCCCCGCTCCCGGATATCCGGCCTGCCCCGACCACACGGAAAAAGGCACGCTTTGGAAGCTCCTCGACGTGGACGCCAAGACGGGCATCCGCCTCACCGAGAGTTTCGCCATGTGGCCCGGCAGCAGCGTGAGCGGCTTCTATTTCGGACACCCCGAATCGCGCTACTTCGCCGTCGGCAAACTCGGCAAAGACCAAATCACCGACTACGCTGCGCGCAAAGGCACGAGCGTCCGCGAAGAAGAACGCTGGCTCGGCCCGTGGCTGAACTACGTGGCGGAGTAATAAGGGGAATGGCGGATGGGGAGGGATTCGAACCCTCGTAGGTTGTTAAGACCTAACACGCTTTCCAAGCGGGCGCGATCGACCACTCTGCCACCCATCCGTTTGA
>JAYSTZ010000877.1:0-2380 GCA_043719365.1 Verrucomicrobiaceae bacterium
CGGTTATGTAGAGGCGCTGCGCACGCTCGCCGATAGCCCTCGGGTCGTTGCGCTCGGCGAGATGGGTCTCGATTATCACTATCTCCCGAGTACGCGCGGCGGCAGCGCGGAAGATGATGGGAAGGAAAAGGAGACGCAGGCGGTCGCCTTTCGCGCCCAGCTCGCGCTCGCGGCAGAGTTGGCCCTGCCGGTGATTATCCACGAGCGCGATTCGTGGGACGATACACTCTCCATTCTCGGTGAATTCACCGGACGGGTGCGCGCCGTCTTCCACTGCTTTGGTAAATCGCCTGTGCATCTCCGCGAACTCGTCGCCATGGGACACACGGCGAGCTTCACGGGCATCGTCACGTTTAAGACCGCGCCGGAAGCCCAGGCCTCTGCTCGAGAGATCGCGGCGGGCACATTCTTTGTCGAGACCGATAGCCCGTATCTCGCGCCCGTCCCTCATCGTGGGAAGCCGTGTGAGCCGGCATTTGTCCGGCACACCGCAGAATTCATCGCCGGGTTGCGCGGGATTTCGCTGGAGCAATTCGCGATGGAAACGGAATCTGCGGCGAACCACTTTTTCCGATTTCCAAAATGAAACGATCCATCCTGCTCCTCGCCGCTCTCAGCGCATTCGCCGCCGAACCTCTCGCACCCGACTTGCGGGCGAAAATGATCGCGAGCTTCGAGCAGACGGTGAAATCCGCCGACGCCGAAATCGCCCGAGATGCCACGCAAGTCCGCGCGTTTTCTAGCCGGGGCGATGCGCAGCTTTTTCTCGGGAAGGCAAAGGAAGCCGTCGCCGACTTCGAGAAAATGATCGCCCTCGACCCATCGCAGGACGCTCCGCATTGGCGGCTCGGTATCGCATATTATTTTGCCGGCGACTTCGCAAAGTCCGCGAGGCAGTTTGAGAAATACCACGCTTACGACGATCACGATCGCGAGAACGGCGTGTGGAAATTCTTCGCCCAGGCGCGCGCAGAAAGCATCGAGAAAGCACGGGCGGAAATGCTCATCTACAAGCGCTTCGACCGCGAGCCATTCCCCGCCGTCTATGACATGCTTGCGGGAAAGAAAACTACCGCCGAAGTCCTCGCCGAGCTGGAAAAGAAAGGGCTCAAAGAGGACGCGCTCGTCATGTTCTTCGCGCACTACTACGTCGGCTGGTACGAGCAACTCCTCGGCAACAAAGACGCGGCGAAGCAGCACCTCGCAGAAGCCGTCGTTCTCTCCCAAAAAGCCGCTGCCGGCGGCGGCCCCGGTTACATGGGCCAGGTCGCGCGCCTGCATTACGAAGCGCTCAAGCCGTGACTCGCGTGGAAATGGTCCGTTTGCATCGCAGCAGATTTCGCAGTGGGGCCAGACGATGAATCGCGACGAATTGAAATCAATGCCCCGTATGACTTTGAGTTTTGTGGCTCTGCTTCGCCTTTAGCAAGCATCTTACCTCGGTCAAAATAGTCAGCATGTCACCCACCGTTGGCGCTCAAAATCCGGCGGCGGTGATGACGTCGATCCCCTGGCCTCCTTCCGGCGCTGGCTTTCTGTGTGGGTGCGATGGGCGGGATTGGTGCGGAGGTAGTGAATCACGAGCGGGTCGTTGTCTGCTGCGAGGCGCTCTATGAGTGCAGGCTGGAGGTTTGGATTGGCCGCGAGCCAGACGTGCGCGTTTTGGTCGCCTTCACGGTAGATCCGCCATTGGATGTCGGGCGGGCAGCGCGGGTTGAGCGCCGGGCTGACGTAGCCCGTTTCGTGTGCCTCGAACATCTCCACGAATACTTTGTCGGGCACATTCGGATTGCGGATGATGGCGTCATTTACGGTCGTGTATTTCCCCGGTGTGCGAAAGCTCAGGACGATGTCGATGGGTGTCGCCGGATTGATGACGAGGCCGGTGGCCACTTCGAAGTTTTTGTGCTTCGCAAGTTGCAGAAGGATAGGCTGCGGCGTTGTGGGATTGCTCGCGAGCAAGTGGAGCACGGGGATACTCGCGTCTGCCAGGAGCGCCTCCGCTTCCTTCGCGGACAAAGGGCCCTTGATCACCAGTCGTTGAATGAGTTCCGGGTCGGTGCCTTTGTGCTGCAAGGTGGTGCGCGCCCGCGTCTCGTAGAGGGGCGGTTTGTTGCAGGAGGTGAGCGCCAGCAGCATCGTCGCGAGCGTGAGAAGTTTCATAGGCTGCGGATGGTGAGGCCGCACGTGCATCGCAGGCGAGCGGATTCCCGGTTGCCTGCGCGTCGCCTGTCAGGCTGAGGTCATCGCCGTGCTTGGTGGCGGCGTCGAGGTTCTTGGCGAGTTGGATCAGCTCCAGATCCCGTCAACTGTGGCGAGTCTTTTCAGTTTGGCACCACGATGAAGCCCTCTTCGGCATCGCCAAACGAACGCGTGCGAC
>JAYSTZ010000878.1:0-5442 GCA_043719365.1 Verrucomicrobiaceae bacterium
GGTCCGCCCCAGGCTGCAACGGCGACATCGGATGCCGGTCGAGCACGCGGTGGAGCTCCGCCAGCGAATCGGCCCGCCGACCATCCAGATTCAGCAAAAGCGTGCGGCGGAGTTGCTCCTGAATGCCGTCGCCTTTTGATTTTTCCAGCTCGCTCTTGGTGAACGCCGGGCGCTCTTCCAGCGGGAGCAAAAAGTAAAGCTCCTGAAGTGCCGCAAGTGAAGCCGACTCAAATGAATCCGCCTTTTCGGCAGCCGCACTTTGCAGCCAGCGCCGGCTCTCTGCGACCCGCCCGGCCGGAAGTTCCCAACGCGCCATCTCGCGGAATGCAGCGGCCCTCTCCGATGTAAATCGCTCCACCGCACGGGCACCCAGCATCAACGCTGGCTCATGCGCACGCTGAAGCGCAAGCTGCACGCCGCTCGTCCACAATCGTGCGGTGGCCTGCGGCGGAAAAAGGCGCGCGACAGACGCCTGCGGGAAGCTCTCCCGTTTCTGCATCATCTCGGCAAATGCGACGGTGAAAACCAGTCGCTCCAGCCCGTAGCGCTCCTCTTGCTCCAGCCAGCGCGAAAGCCGCTCCAACTGGTCGGCCTCCAGCGCCATCGAAACGTACGCCTGAACGAGTGAAAGCGCGCCGGAGTTTTCACTCATGGCGTTCTCCATGAGGTCGAGGACACGCGCATTTTCACCCGCGAAAAAAAGCGCCCACAACGTCTCGTTCGGCGCAACCTTCGCGCTTTCGATCCAATCACGCGTCCACGTCTCCAGCGCTTTTCCGCCAATCCTCCGTGTGGCTTCCGCCGCACCGCGAATCGCGAGCAACCGCCACTCCGCCTCCGGTGCGAGCCGCGCCAGCGCTGCGCCACTACGGGTCGGCGCGAACGTTCGTCCCGGTCGTTCCGGCGAACCCATCTTTGCCCCGCTCGGGGAGATCGCGATCAGGTCCTCCGACATCCATGCATGACGGATGTCCGTCCGTGAGCCGCTGGAAAAAATGCCGCTCGTTCCGGTCGTTCCCCGCTCAAACGAAACGCGTTCCGCCCACGGACTCTCGTCCGTTCGCGTCGGGAAGAGCGCGAGATTTATGATCGGCTTTGAGAGCTTCAGGACGCTCTCAAACGCGTCCTTTGCCAACTGCGGATTTCCCGACTTCGCCTCCATCACGCCGAGCTCTACTGCGCCTCGAAGATACGATGGTTCCAGCACGGAGAGCTTGCGCAGAAGCTGCGTCGCCCGCTTCGCGTCGCCCCACGCGAGGTGAAAATCCGCAGCGCGCCGCAAGACTTCAAAGTCGCGCGGAAACTTCGCAGTCGCACGCCCCCACGACCGCTCCGCGCCGGCCAGGTCGCCCGTTTTCTCCTGCAACGCGGCAAGCTTCAAAAATCCGTCGGGACGCTCTTGATTCACCACCCGCGTGAGCTGCTCTTGAAGCCGGATTGCCGTATCCAGGCGGCGTAGTTCCTCCGCTTCCCGGATGAGTTCCGGCAAGGCCTGTTCCTGATTCGGCGCGGAGAACACCGCGTCCGCAAAGAGATCGAACGCTGCCGCTTTTTCGCCCATCAGCTTCAGAACGCGCCCGAGCGACATTGCCGTGAAATAGTCATCCGCGCGCACCTTGCGCCGTTGGCGCAATCGCTCTCGAAGCCACGTGAGCTGGTTGTGCTGCTGTGCGTGCAGAAGGAGCTCATCGAAGCGGGCAAACTTCTCTTTCTCATCCGGCGTCTCATCGACCAGTCGCAGTAAAAGGTCCGACGCCTCCTCGTGTTTTTCCTGCCGTTGCAGCACGCGGAGGATCGATGCGGAAAACTCGCGCTTGCGCTGCGGCGGCGCGAAGGTGTGTGCCTTCCTCCAAGTCTCCAGTGCGTCCACGAGACGGCTCGAGCGCTCCTGCATACCCGCGAGCTCAGCGAGCGCATCCGGATTGCCGGGATTGCGTTGCACGAGCTCGCCGAAGATGCGCAAAGCCTCCTTGGTATTGCCGGTGAGCGCTTCGAGTTGCGCCAGTTGGCGCAGATACACGTCGCGGCGGGCAGGATTCAGATCGACTAGCGCGCGGAGATTCAGATTCGCTGAAGATTGGTCTCCATTCGCCGCCGCGTGTTGAGCCATGAATTCCACTGGCAGCGGGTTCTTCGGCTCCAGTGCGCTGGCCTTCGTCGCGTAAGTCATCGCGCCACCTTTGTCGCCATTCCAAGCCTTCCACCGGGCGACCCGCAGCCAGCCCGCAGCCGAATTCAAAGCAGTCGCACGGCCCATCAAAATCCGGATAAACTCCTCCACCTCCGCCGCCGTTCGGTCCTGCCGCCGCGGCATCAAATCAGGATCTTCATCCGGAGCCAGAGCCCGTGCGCGAAACGATGCGAAGATTTTCTGGTCCGCTTCCAGCCTTTCCGCATCGGACTGCGACAGTTCCCACGCGCGCTCCAGCGGAGGGCGCGCCTGTTTGCCCTGACCGAGGCTCGTCAGGAGTTCTCCGAGCATCACGTGATACTCCCGAACACCCGGCGCGAGTTGCGCTGCCTGTGCAGCTTGATCGGCTGCTGCACTGAGCAACGATTGCAGCTTCAGCGACTGTGCGATTTGGAAATGCGCCGTCGCTCGCAATGCCGGAGCATCCGCCGGGCGCACGAGCCTGCCCAAAGTCGCGAGCGCCTCGGTGTCCCGCTTCTGGCCAAAGTAAAAAGCAGCCAGTGATTGCACCGCTTCCGGTGTGGTGGCATCGGTCTTCAACGACTCTTCCTCGAGGTCCAGCAAGTGGTTCTCCTGGAAAAATTCCAGCGCCTTTGCCCGCAGCGAATCATCCGTCTTCCGCGCGCCGAGCAACGCCGAGATGCGCGCCCGGGCGGCTGATCCGTCCTCGCGCTGGAGGTCCAGCCGCGCGCGCTCAAACACAAGATCCGCATCGCCCGGTTGCGCAGCGAGAAGTTGGTCGAGCTGCGCCGCCGAGCCCTCGAGATTGTCGAGCTGTCCCATTACGCGAGCCAGCCGCAGCCGGAATTCGTGCGACTTCGGAGCGAGCGCGATGACCTTTTCCAGCCACTGCTGCTGCGGCTGAAGCGCTCCGGTCCGTTCGTAATACTCAACCAGTCGTAGCGCCGCACCGAGGTCGCGGGGATTGGCTTCCGCGTCTTTGCGCCACTTTTCCTCCAGCGCAGACTCGATGTGCTGCCGTTGCGCGAGGCGGATCATCTGTCCGTTCAAGTCGGAGCGCAGCCAGTTCCCCGGCGCGGTCATTGCAGTCGCATGTTCCAGCGCCTGCATCGCCTCCGCCGGCTGCCCGGCCGCCGAGTGAAGTTTCGCCGCTTGCGCCAGCGCCGTCGCGCGTTCTGATACCGGCCCGTGCTCCGCGATAAAGCGCAGATGCACAATGGCCTCAGCGTAGAGCAATCCCGCCGCGTAGCTATCTGCCAGCCGCCGGCGCAACGTGAGGTCGTTTGGATTTACAGCGACGGTCCGCTCCCACGCCTTCGCCGCCTTTTCCGGATCGCCCGCAGTGGACCACGATGCGCCGAGCTGAAGCAACGTATCCGCAAGCCTCGGGTCGTCGCTTTTCAAAAGGGTGCGCGCATTCTCCAGCGCCAGAGCCGCCTCGCGTGGACGGGTGCGGTCACTCTCGAGTTTGGCCCGTGCGAGAAAAGGCAGGGGACTTGTCGCATCGAGCTTCGCAGCCCGCTCAAAAGCCTCAGCCGCCTCATCATCCTTGCCGCTTCGCCGTAGCAAATGTCCGAAAACCATCGCGCTCGAAAATGTTTTCCCCGCCCGAAATTCAGCGATCAACTTCTCCGTCGAGCCATTCTCCACGGACGCCTTCCAGAGCCGTTCCACAGCGATTCCTTCAGCGGGATTTGCCTCCAGCATCTGCTTGTAGCGGGCAATAACGCGTGGATCGCCGGTCTCCGCCCGCCCGAGGGCCGAGGCCAATGCACAAGCAATTAAAAGACGTCGAAAACGCATCGCCGCGAAGACTGCCACGCGCCCTGCGAAAGGCAACACCGACTCGTCGGGCGCATGAGGGCCTCCTCACGGACCGACAACAAGTCGATAGAACTTCGCCGTTCCGGTCGCGCCGCCGACATCGTTGAAGGTCAGGGTCGCGTTTGCACCGTTTTGCTGGGCACCGACGTTTCCCCAGATGCCGCCGAGCGTGTTCGTGCTTTGGAGTTGGTAGCTGTGGCCAGCGTAGCCATAGGCCGTGATGGTAAAATTTGCTCCGCCTTTTGAAGCGGTGAGGATGCGGCGCTCGGTGTTGAGAATGACGGTGCCGTTGTTGATGAAGTTCGCCGGGAGATTTGCGCCGCTGGTGAGGAGGTCGAGCAGTCCGTTGTTGGTAAATTCGCCGGTTGCATTCAGCGTGGAGAGGCCCTGCATGCGCATGATGCCGTTGTTCACCACGTCGCCGTTCACGTTTAGAGTGCCCGCGTAAATGGTGGCGGTGCCGTCGTTGTTTACGTCCCCCGTGATCGTGAAGTTGTTCTGCACGACGAGCGATGCTCCGGCCTCGATATTGATGGCCTCGGTGGCAAAGCTGCCGGTGCCGAGGTCGAGCGTCGCGCCGGTCGCCACGCTCGTGCTTCCCACGCAGGAAAATGGAGTCGCACCTGATGGCCAGATGCGCAGTGTGCCTTGCTCCACGACGGTCGCGCCGTTCCACGACCCGCTTCCCGCGAGCCGCCAGATGCCTGTGCCGGTCTTGATGTACGTGGTGGTGGTGCCGGTGTTTTGCTCGGCGATGTCGCCTGCGAAAACAGCCTCGCCGCCGAGCGGTGTTTTTTCGCCGATGCGGTAAATGAAATTGCGCCCGCTGGTCACGCCGCCGCGCAAATGCGAGCCGGCCGTTCCGGTGAACTCGCCGACTCGGATAGTCGTGCCCGCGCCGCTGTTGCTGATGCCGGTGTAGTAACACCATACATTTGCAGCGAGGTTGATCTTCGCGTTTGCGTAGCCCGCCGGGCTGTAGTTTTCGCCGATGCGGAAATCTCCGCCGCTGGTGTCGGTGTTCACATTGATGGTGCCGGTGAAAGCGGACCAATCGGCGAAGAGAGTGGTGCGAACCCAGGGGATGAAAATATTGAGAGTGCCGCCGCCTGCGAGGCTGCCTCGCATATCGCAGCGGGCATCGGCGAAGAGGTTGGCGGTGCTGCCAGTGGGGACGATGATGGAGGCGGTAAAGTCGTTGTAGGTACCATCGTCATCGTTCATTTCGAGGTCGCCGCTGTTGATGGTGAGAGGGCCATTATCGAGGGCGCTGGCATTCGCTGCGTCGGAAATGAGCCGGATGACTCCACCGTTGAGGATGGTGCCGCCCGTGTGTGAATGTGCGCCATTGAGCAGCAAGTGGCCGCTGTTGTTTTTCACAAGCTGTGCAGCACCTGTGAGTCCGCCGGGGCCGTCGAGCAAGACGTTCGTTGTAGTCCGATTTACGGTCACGGTTCGCGGCTGCA
>JAYSTZ010000879.1:0-5438 GCA_043719365.1 Verrucomicrobiaceae bacterium
TGCGCGGCGATACCGATGTTCCGCGTTTTTTCAAGCGGATAAGCGCGGTCTGGACTATTTGGATTGGTGGACATTCTTAACTACGCTAGGAGGAGTAAAATTTAGAATCGGAAGTGAGCGAACGCACGATTGGCCTGCGCCATCTTGTGGGTGTCGTCGCGTTTCTTGACAGCATTGCCCTGAGCGAGCGCTGCTTCCTTGAGCTCGTTTGCGAGCGCTTTCTTGAAGCTGCCTTTGCGCTTCTGAGCGAAAGTAACGATCCAGCGGAGAGCGAGCGCCTGGCCACGGCCCGGAGCGACTTCCATTGGCACTTGATACGTTGCACCACCTACGCGGCGGCTCTTCGTCTCAAGACGAGGACGAACGTTCTCGACTGCTTTATTGAGGGTCTCAAGCGGGTCGATTGCTTCGCTGTTTTGGCGGCTCTCTTCGATGGCTGCGTAAACAACGCGTTCTGCCAGCGAGCGCTGACCGCTCAGCATGATGGTTCCGATCAGGCGGGCCACCAATGGGCTGCCATAACGGGAGTCAAGCTTCTCTACTTTGTGAATTACACGACGGCGACGTGACATAGTTCGTGGTAAATTAAATTATTTCTTCTTCTTGCCGGCAGCAGCGTCAGGCTGGCCCGGCTTTGGACGCTTGGCCCCATACTTGGAACGCGAGCGGCGGCGGCCTTCAACTCCGAGGGAGTCGAGTGTTCCGCGAACGATATGATAGCGAACACCAGGAAGATCTTTCACCCGACCGCCGCGGATGAGCACGATGCTGTGCTCCTGCAGGTTGTGTCCTTCTCCAGGAATATAGGCAATCACTTCGATTCCGTTTGTGAGACGGACTTTCGCGACTTTCCGCAAAGCCGAGTTTGGCTTCTTGGGTGTGCGGGTCATGACCTGAAGACACACGCCGCGTCGGAACGGGCAATTCTTCAGAGCTGGTGACTTGCTCTTATATTCTACCTTTGAGCGTCCTTTGCGGACGAGCTGGTTGATGGTTGGCATCGAAAAAAATCGTTTGTTAATTCACTCCATTTGCGGTGGCTGAAACCTTGCGGCGCCAGCTCCTACGTTTGCTGCCTTCCTCTGCTGCGCGCCTGATTGACACACGATTCGGTTGACTCTCCGCAGCGGTATGGAGTGAGCCACCTACTGCGAAGGGGCGGGGAGACTAGAAATTTTTGCCTGCTTGGCAATAACTTTTTTCGCCTCCGCGAAATTATTTCTCATCCCTCTCTGAATTCTGGCAAAACCTCACCCGCAGTCCACAGCACGGGGTCAATAAAGACACCCGTTACCAGAACCGCGAATTCGCTTATTGCCAGAGCGCGGAGAAAAAGGAGGGGCGGGATATAACTGACGTTCTGAAATCAGCAAGAGGTTTCTACTCTTTTCGTGATCTTTTTTCGGACGACTGGTGCCGGGAAGGTTGAATAGTGGGGCTCTCTCTTTAGTCCTTCACCGCTCCATAAAGCCGATGAATGCTGACTGTAGGGCGATTCATCGGGCGGATGTATTCGGCCCGCAGCGGTCCGAATACATCGCTGGTTTAATTTAAGGGAAATACGCCGCAACTCTCACTTCGCTTCGTTCTCCACATCGTCAACGATCGTCGCCGTAAGAATCGCGAGTTCGAAGATGCCCGAGGATTCCGCCACTTTATTAGAGCTCAGCAAAACCGGCTTGCCGCCACCGACATTGAGTCGCGTTTCTGTTTTGATGACTTGAAAGTCGGGCTGCTCGACCGTCACCTTGTATGTCGGGGACATTTCCATGACGATCTTCCGCCAGCCCGTGAATGAAGTGTGAGACAGGCTCACTTGAACTCCGATTTGTTTCCCGTTCGCACTGACAGCCGGCTGTAGCTCGAGTATCGTGCCAACCTTCTTCATTTCGAACGTAGTCGGCGAGCCGCCTGCAAGCTTCAGTTCTCCATCGACGCGAATACGCTGTTCGGCTGGTTGGGCGGGTGCGGTGGGCGTGGCGACCTTGTCAGGCCCGGCAGTCTCCGGTATCTGCACCAATACTGTAGGCTGATCGTAGCTGTCGGCGTACCGCAATTCGTGAACGTTCTTCACCTCCGATTGCTGATTGTGTTCCGCAGTTACGATCGGCCAATCGACCAGTTCCGCCTCTTTACCGAGCATGGCGGTAATCTTCGCCTGCGCCGCGGCTGCAGTTGCCGGGTCCCGCAGGAGCGGCATCAACTCTACCGCGCGCGCCTCGGGAAGCCGGACGATGAGCACTTCAAAACGGACGTGCCGCACCGACTCGTCGGCAAATGCGATGGCGGAGACGAATAGGGCGATGATTAGTGTGGCGATGGGTTTCATGGTTTGGTGGAAAAGTGATCGGGCTGCGCGGAGAATCGCGTAATCGTAATGTCGCAACCGTCCTCCGGCGCGACGAGCCTCTCAAACGAGGACATCTCCCAGCGCCTATTTGGGAAGCGTTCCGCGGTGATGGATTTTCGCAGACTGACCGGCACGCGGTGAATGTATCCGCGCTCGCCAGATGCGTCGGAGCCGAGGTAACACCGCTGAAAATCATGACTTTCGCTGAAAGACTGAAGGGACATTGCCGGAATCCATCGACTCGTGGATTCACCAGTGACTTCCAGATGCAACACAGGTCCAACATCAATCGAATGAAATTCATGCGGGATATAGTTCGACGCCTCCACTCCCGGAGAAAATGCGCGCGGCCCGTCATGGAAGCGCATCATAGTTCTATACCATCTTGCGATTTCCACAGGAGACATCGGCATGGGTATCGTCGGCACCGCGAGCTCCGTCGGCTCGAATAACTCAATGCCGCTTTTCTGAAAACACGTCGCGTCACGAACGGTCGGCAAGCTGTGACATGCGAGCAATACCGCCTTCCCCTGACCAGCAGCCATGCGCAAATGCACCTCCGCAGATTCCCCGCCCGGTTTCTGCATCGCAAGCCGCATCATCACAGCGTCGGCGACCGACAGCCGGTACCGCCGCACATCGGCGCGCACACTCCATTCCACGTCATCAGCCTCTGGCACTTCGCCGGGGATTTCCCGCGTCGTCGCGGTGAGGACGTGTATCTCCATGCACCCTCGTTGTTGCGATGCACAAAATGCAGCGGCTAAAAACGGCACGTCGGCCCGCACCAATGATGTCGTGCTCGTCTCGTATTCAAAAAACCGCGGTTGCGTGACAAAGTACTTCAGCCCGTCCGAGCGGACCCCGCACTCAAATCGGTCGAATTCCGCGAACTCCGCACGCCGCACCGACGATTGCAATAGCACCATGCGCCCATCGCGGGAAACCGTCGGCTCCATTTTAAGCATCGCGCCCAGTGTACGAGTCCGATGAGACACCGCCGGATGCATCGCCATCGCCCCGTCCGCGAGTACAGGAGCCGGGAGCGCCCGCTCAAACTCCGACGGAAACTTGAAATCCGATCCGCCTGTTTTTCCACGCGCCCCGTTCTTCACTACCACAGACGGCGTTCCCACCAACTGCGCCGCTCCTTTTTGAACAAGCTGCGTCACCTCCTCCCCCGCCGCCTTCCCGTCACGAGCAAAACGCTCGATCAGCTCCAAGCCCGCCACTTCGGGAAGCTGCACCATTTGAACAGAAACCGTCACCTCCCAATCCGCAGAGAGCGAACCCGCACCGGCGAGAAGGACAAGGAAAACGTGCTTCATTTGAACGTCCTTGTTGCCGATCGGGAGCAATCCGTCACGCACCGAAATGCACCGTAAATCGCCTGCGGAACATTTCCTCGCTCACGCAGAATCCCACGCACAGCGGATCGCGAGGCGTCTCAATCGCTGCCGCAGTCGTTTATCGAGGTGCGGAGCGCGCGAGAATCCGTGTATTTTCGAGCCTTCCAGAGGGCGACAGTCGCGGGGAATATTTGCGCATCAAGGCGGGGGTGTAAATAGGGGGCTCGGCAAGCTCTTTTTCGATCAAAATTGCAGCATGATCGCCTTGACGCATCATGCCTTGAACCCCTATATTCAGCATAGTTTCGCGGCACGACCACCATATAGTGTGGTTTCACTGTCTCCTGATCCAACCAACCACAATCTATGACCGCCGCACCGTTTTTACTTCATTCTATGACCTTGTCCGCCGCTGAAACCGCCACTCTTGGAGCCTCGATTTAACGTTAATGGGAGTTCACGCAGACACATGGATTCGCCGCATGGCGAAGGAGCACGGGATGATTGAGCCTTTCGAGGAGAAACTCGTGCGCAAAGAGGGCGATGCGCCGGTCATCAGCTACGGGCTGTCGAGCTACGGCTACGACCTTCGCGTGGCGGATGAATTTAAGGTTTTCACGAACGTGTACAACGCCGTCGTGGACCCGAAAGCGTTCGACGAGCAATCGTTCGTGAATATGAAAGGCGCTTCGTGCCTCGTGCCGCCAAACTCCTTCGCCCTAGCGCGGAGCATCGAATACTTCCGCATCCCGCGTGACGTCATCACACTCTGCGTGGGAAAAAGCACTTACGCCCGCTGCGGAATCATCGTGAACGTGACGCCCTTCGAGCCCGAGTGGGAAGGACATGTGACGCTGGAAATCTCGAACACCACTCCCCTGCCCGCCCGCATCTACGCAGGCGAAGGGCTGGCGCAAGTGCTCTTCCTCGCCGCTGCGGAAATCTGCGAGACGAGCTACAAAGACCGAGCGGGGAAATACCAGTCGCAACGCGGGATCACCGTGCCGAGGATTTGAAGATGGAAGCGTCGTTCGCAAAAGCGCCTCGTGAGTGCCGCGAGGCTTTGGAGTGCGGGGGCTTGACCCCGCTTTTCCTCCCACGGGAGTGCGCGTGGAGCTTTGGGAAAATGTCACAGGCCGAACCGCGCTTCACCATTCTCCGTAGCTGGGCGCTGCATCCGCCGAAAGTTAAAGCGGGGTCAAGCCCCCGCACTCCAAAGCCTAGCGGCACTCACACGCCAAACGTATTTTCAAACCATTCAGTCCAATGACCACCGCACCATTCCAACTCACAAACGAACCCGAAATCCACGACGCGGGCGAATTTCCGCAAGTCATCCGTCGCGATCTGCCTACGGATGCTTCCGGCAAGCCGCGTGTTGTCGCTTGGCTGGGGCATAAAATTGCGCGTGCTGTCAGCGCGGCTTGTTTTGCCGAGGGGCAGGATGAAATCATCGGTCGCCAAGTGCAGGCGGAGATTGAATTTCGGATGCGCAAAGAGCGCCCGAGCTTCATCCACATCGAGCAGTTGCAGGACTTGGTGGAGGAGACGCTCATCGAAATCGGCCAGCCTCGCGTCGCGCTCGCTTACGGGAAATATCGTGCTCGCCGGGCGGCGGAGCGGGCGATGGGCGGCGTCGTTTCCGATGACTCAGATTCGCAGATGGAACTCGCGACTCGCGACCAACTCGCGGACATCCGCAGCCGTATTTCGTTTGCAAAAATCGGGCTGAAACTGTC
>JAYSTZ010000880.1:0-2366 GCA_043719365.1 Verrucomicrobiaceae bacterium
CGAAAGATCGACGTGGCGATTCTGGACATCCTCATGCAAGGGATGTCGGGCGTCGAAGTCTTGCGCGAGCTGAAGAATATCGATGAAGGCATCGAAGTCATCATGCTCACCGCGTATGAGACGCTCGAGACCGCGAGGCAGGCACTCCGCCTTGGAGCGCGGGAATACCTGAATAAACCGTTCGACATTCCGACGCTCCGCAGTGCCACGGCCAAAGCCCTGGAAAAACGCCGGGCGAGCCAGAACATCTCCGAGGTTTTGACCCAGTTCGGCGAGCTAAAGCGCGAACTCGAACACCGCGGAGAACAAGCTGCTGTGGCCAAAGAGACCGGCGAAATTTACGGAAGTGTCCTCCATGATTTGAACAGTCCGCTCACGGTGATTAACGGCTTCATCGAGCTTCTCCACAGGCAGGTGAGTAGTGCCTCCAGCCTCGAAGGCGACGAGCTCGAGAAAATGAGAGTCGGCATCAGCCGTATTCATGGCCAGGTCACACGATGCATCGAAATATCCCGCCGCTACCTGAGCTTTCTGCGCGCCGACCAGCCGGAAACGGGCTCCTTCGTCAGCATCAACCAAATCCTCGCCGACCTTCAGGAACTTCTCGAGAAGCACCCGAGCTGCATCGGAAATGAGCTTACCGTGCAAAACCTCGAACCCGACATCATCGCCGGAGTTCACGGCACCGATGTCCTCCAAATCCTCCTCAACCTTACGATCAACGCACTCCAGTCCTGCAACACTGCCCACCGCGTGGAAGTTGTCGCCCAAGCTCTCCCACCGGCTTTCGACATGTCTGCATTCGCCGACCAACCGGGCACTCGATTCGTCAAAGGTGAGTCTTTCGACCCGACGTCCAGGTTCATTGCCATCAGCATTCGCGACAATGGTCCCGGAATGCCGCCGGAGGTTCTGAAAAAGGCCTTCGTCCAGCAATTCACCACGAAGCCGACCGGCAAAGGAACCGGCCTCGGGCTTGGAATCGTGAGACGGCTCACGACGCAGGCGCGCGGCGCAATTCTGCTCACGACCAGCCCGAACGGCACAAAATTCACCGTTCTCCTCCCCGAAAAAGCCTGACCGACATCCATGTCCGACACCTCCGCACTTCAAGCCGAAGCACAGAAATTCCGCGACGATTTTGCCCGGCTCCGCGATAGCGTGGGCCGCGTCATTGTCGGGCAGCAGCGGGTGATCGAAGGCGTGCTCACCGCGATCATCGCGGGAGGGAACGTCCTCCTCGAAGGTGTTCCCGGCCTTGGAAAAACGGAACTCGTCAAAGCGATGGCGCGCGCACTCGACCTCGACTTCCGCCGCATCCAGTTCACGCCGGACCTCATGCCGGCGGACATCGTCGGGACTACGATCATGAGCGCCAGCGCGGACGGTCGCTACCAGTTTGAGTTTCGTCGGGGGCCGATTTTTACCCAGCTTCTTCTGGCAGACGAAATCAACCGCGCAACGCCAAAGACCCAATCCGCATTGCTGGAGACGATGCAGGAAGGAAGCGTCACCGCTGGCGGCACAACGCACATTTTGCGTCCTCCTTTCTTCGTACTCGCGACACAGAATCCCCTCGAGCAAGAGGGCACCTATCCGCTCCCGGAAGCGCAGCTCGATCGCTTCATGTTCAAGCTCGTCGTCCCGTTTCTGAACCGCGTCGAACTCAATGAAGTCGTCCGCCGCACCACGCTCGGCGGCAGCACCGATGTCCCCCGCATCATGGGTGCGGATCGCATTATGGAGCTCCGCACCATTCTGGAAAAAGTCGTCGTCGCCGACCCGCTCCGAGACTACGCAGTCCGGCTCGTCCTAGCGACTCATCCGGCCGCGGACGAGAGCGGAGACTCGGTGAAACGATTTGTAAAATGGGGAGCTTCCCCTCGCGCAGTGCAGGCGCTCATCCGGGCAGCGCGCGTTCGAGCCCTCGCGGAAGGACGGGTCCACATTGCGTTCGAGGACATCCGCACTTTTGCTCCGGAAGTTCTCGGTCATCGCATCCTCTTGAACTACGACGGCCTCGCCGAGAACCTCAGCGTGCCCGACCTCGTCACAGAAATCGCGCGCAACGTTCCCGAAACCGCCGCTTCGTAGCCGCGTCGGCAACAAGCTCCGTTTTACTACGGTCACTTCAGCGAGCAAATGCTTTCACTGATTTCCACCCATGCTTACCCGCCGCGACCTGGTCCATCGAGACGCCATTACTGTTGAGAGCGTCGCCCGTCGTGCGGGTAATCGTGCTGCTCGTGAGATAACCGCTCGTCTTTACGCACGTTCCTGCGAGCATTTCAACGCCGGGCTAATATCCATGCGGGTTGCGGAGATTTTTTGATTTCCGCGCCGATGGCTACATTCGCGTGGGAAGT
>JAYSTZ010000089.1:0-4596 GCA_043719365.1 Verrucomicrobiaceae bacterium
GGTTTGTTTTGCCCGTCCTCGCAGTGCTCCACGGAGCTTTGCTTTTGGTTCCTTCGGCCCTTCGCTCCTTCGCTCTTTCGAGCGCTCTCTTCACTACTATGGCCTCTGCTGAGTTGCCTTCGCTTCGCTTGCCCTTCGGGCTGCCTGCGGCTGGCTATCTCCGCTTCGCTACGGCTCTTTCAGCCACGCCCTCACGGTCGCCGCCTTGCGGTTCAGCTACGGTTGCTCTCATCCAGCTCCGATGTCATCTTTTCATGTTCATCCTAAATGCGTGATTGGAGCCCGCGAAAAGCGCGAAAAGACGCTAACAATGTCGAGTAATGGCCGATGGAAAGGTGGGCGTTCTCTCTCGTGAGAACGTCCAAACTCGACTTTGGAAAGTCGAGCTACGCCGCGCCTCAGGCTTTTGCGCCCGAGTGATCTCTGCGGTCGGCGCGATTGCCTACTTCACCACTCGCACGCGCATAAACTGCGCGTTGCTTGCCGTGTTTGCGGTCCAGGTTTCGGTGGCGGTGTTGTTGCCGTTGTTGAGGTGAGCGGTGCGGGTCACGTCTGCGGTCCACGTCGTGAGGTCGGTGCTGACTTCGACGTTCACCGCGAGATCGTCGGCGGCGAGGCGGCGAGGGAAAGTGATTTGAAGGCGTCCGTCGAGCGAGCGGCTGGCCACGATGGGCGATGCGTTGACCGTCGTGTCGCTGGTGGAGAAGAAGTGCTCCAGCAGCGCGGGGATGCCGTCATTGTCGGCATCGGCGAGGGCGGCGCCGGTGAATGGAAACGCGGTGTCGCTGGTGCCGGGGTTGCCGTTGATGGCGGCGCTGGTGCGCCAGCTCGATGCAAGCGTGGGGGCGGCGGGGTTTGCGAGGACGAGGCTGTAGCCGTCGCCGTCAGCGCTGTCGGGCCACGGTGCGGTGTCCTGGTAGTTGATGGAAAAGAGCGGGGTCGCGCCGACGGTGAGCGTGAGGGTGTCGCCGTCGTTGCCGAGGCTGTCAAAATAAACGCCGGAGACGGGCACGTTGATGCCGTAGCGTTTTTGAAAAGAATAGAGGCTGCCGCTGAGGATGAGCCGTCCGCCGGGCGGGAGCGGGATGTCGCGGTTGTCAGGGAAGTCGTAGCTGATTCCGGCGGTGAAGTTCGCGCCGCGCATGTTGATGGCGTGCGACGTGGGATTCCACAATTCGATGAACTCGGAATCATCGTCGCCCTGCGGGTTGTAGTGAATTTCGGAAAAGAGCACGTCCCCCGGCACGAGCGTGGTGACGGTGAAATAAGACTCGTTCAGCGCGCTCCATATCCCGCCGGAAAGTGCGCGTGCGCGGAGCCAGGTGTTGCCGTTGATGATGGTGGTGGATGCGACGGTCGCGCCGGGATTGACGGCGCCGCCGGGTAGGCGCGGGTCGCTCCCGTCTTTGGTAAAATAGACGGCGGCACCGCTGACGGGGAAGCTCACGGTGGCTCCATTTGCGACGGTGGCGCTGGCGAATGCGGGCGCGGCGGTCGTGGGATAATAGCCGGCACCTTGAAGGAATCCGAGGTAGGTCGGGGCGCGCGCGGGCAGCCAGGTGTTGAGCATGTTGTCGCGCTCCGTGGCCCATGTGGACGGCGTGCGATATTGCGTGGTGCTGACGGTGCTCCAGCGTGCGGCTTCGGCGTAAAATGCGCGTTCGATTTCGGTGCAGAGTGCGGTGAGGCGGGCTTGGTTTTTCGCGACGGTGAGCGCGCCGTTGTTGAAGAAGAGCGCGTGGATCCGGTCGGCGAGGAACATTTTGTAGTCAACGTGCCCTTCCTGCCAGAGCTGGCTGAACACGCCGCCGGGACCGTCGCCGACTTGTCTGCCTGCGGCGGGATTGGAGCGGGTCGCAGGGCGATTTGTCGTCTGTCCCGCGGCCGAACCGTAGGCAGCCGTGGCGAGGAAACCGTCGGAGTCGTTCATCATGTACTTCGCGCCGCTGCCGATGTGCTTCGGGCCGGTGCTCCGCCATTCGTTCTCGCTGGTTCCGAACATGTACATAAGCTGGAAGTCCACGTAGCTCCGCATGTCCATGTATTGCTTGAGCTGCGTGTAGTTGGTGCGGAGCGATTTGATGCGCGTCCACGATGCGCCGTCGCCGTCGTACGGGTCGCCGGGGTCGGCCCAACCGCCGACGTTGAGGTTGCCGTTGATGCTCTCGAAGTCACTCGATGGCCCGCCGAGATACGCGGTGTGGAGGTCGGCGCTCCATCGCTCGCGGACGTGGAACATGCCCCAGTAAACACCGTTGATATACATGTGGGCGAAGCGGCCGTGCGGGTTCCAGTTTCCGGCGTCGAGCATCGTCGCGTCGGTGAACGGGTTCGACATGTAGAATCCCCGAAGCGCCATGTCGTGCGAGCCGCTGCGGACTTCGAGTTCGTCGAACTCTTCAATCGGTTTCCAGCCGTGCGCGTGGTTGGCATAAAGGCCGGGGATCTTGATGCTCGTCGCACCGTAGTCGGCTTTGAACTTAAAGCGGAAGCTCTTCTTCGCGAAGTTGGTGAATGCGCCGCCGAAGAGCTCGACGCCTGCATTTTCCTGCACTCCGGTGCCGACGGTGGGAATGAACTCGAACGAGCAGACGGTGTCGGCTCCGTTCACGATGGTGCCGGGCGTGACCAAGGAGATGCTCGGCAAGTCGGTGAGCGCGGCGATCATCTGCGGGCCGTATGTGGCGTGTTGCGTGATGGTCGTGCTCATCGTCGGCTGCGTCACCACATCGGCGGGGAAAATGTAGGTATTCGTATCCACGTTCGTCGGGGCGAAGTTCGTCTTGAACGCAGCGGCCCGCAGCGTTGTCGTCGCGGAGATTGTAAGCGGCCCGCTATACAGCGTGCCCGTGGTGGCGGTGGGCTCGGTGCTCGTCGTGGTATAGCGGATTTGCGCGCCGGGCGTGAGCGTCGTAATCGCGACCGTCTGCGGCGTGGAGTAGATGCCGCGCTTTATGGAAAACGACGTGTCCTCCACCACACCATCGAACCCCGCAGTGTTCGCAGCGCCGGGCGTGCTGGGTTTGAAGTATTTGAGCTGTCCGCCGATGAGGCCGTAGCTGGTGCGGGCATACTGCTTTGGGAACTTCAGCGTCGCTGGATAGTCGGACGGAAATTGCTGCACGGGCGCGCCGCCGGGTGCGTGAAGGGCGAGGTATTCGCCGCCGGCCCCGAGGCTGAAGTTGGTGTGGAATTGCGCTCCGGCAACTGCGCGGTTTTTTCCCGAAGCAAAGACGACGAGGTAGCCGCCGGGCGCGAGATTTGTCTGCGGAAAAATCCAGTTGTCGCCCGCTGTGATGGTGTCGGTAAGCCCGTAGCCTGCGAGATTGAGGGTGAATGCGTTTGGGTTGAAAAGCTCGATCCAGTCGGGCTTGTCGCCGTCCACATCGAGCAGGGTGCCGTCGGCCGCCTGAAACTCGGTGATGATCGGATGAGGCGCATTTGCCGACATGACAACCATGGCCGTCGCAGCAGCCGAAGCGCCGATCATCGCCGAGAGCGTGTAAGTCGTCTGCACCGTCGGGCTCACCGTCGCGATGCCGGTCGTGGCAACCGCGCCGATTCCCGAAATGGAAACGGCATCCGCGCCATCGACGATCCAAGAGAGCTGTGCGCTCGCAGGCAAACCGGGACCACCGATATTTCCAGCCGTCGTGAAGAACGAGCGAATGACTGGCAACGCGTCTTCGTGCGATTTCACATCGTCGATCCAATAGCCGGGGTTGCTCCCGAACTCCGCGCTGTATTTGATCAGCGTCGGGAAACTGGCAGCGCCCGAAGCATTTTGGAACGTAGTGAGATTTGCGGCCGTGCGGGTGAAAGTTGAGGAATTTGCATCGCTGAGCGAGATCTCGTAGTTCCAGCTTGCGGTGCCGAACGCGTGTCCGGTGATGCGGATGCGATACACATTTCTCGTATCGCCCGCATCGTCCAAATCGCCGTCCGCATTTGCATCCGTGGAAGCCAGCAGGGCGCCGAGTGCGGGCAGCGGAACCCACGCCGCAGCCGAGGCGCTATACATCGAAAACGCACCCGCTTCGTAACGAAGGTTGAGCCCATTCGCCTGCGCACCGAGGCCGATGATGCACGAATAGGCGCGTACTCCGGTGGAGCGAATGGCGAGGTAGTTTTCCAGCGACCATTCCGCGCCCCAAGTCACCGCCTGCGAAAGCGCCTGCCCCGTGGCAGAAAACCGCGCGCCCTGAGCGGACCCCGGCGCAATCCCCGGAGTGGCGACGGGCGAAGCGGTGACAGTCCAGCCGGAAGAAAAAGGCGTGGCTTCGAAATTGCCATTGGTGAGCGCGAGCGCGCTGCGGGACAAGCCCAGCCAGAACGTGAGAATCGCGATGAATACTGAAAGCGCTTTGGTCATTTGAAAAAACTGTTGAGAAACTGAGTGGCGGCGCCGCTCCCCAGCGACACCGCCACCCCGAGGCTTCGTGGACGCGTTGCCGTTTCCGACCGACGCATCCATTGAAACCCCCATCCCTGTGCTGGAGCACCCGTCAAGAAACTCCAGCACCCACTCCATCGGGGTATCCGTCAAGAACCCCGCTGAAAATATTGCCGACTACGCACGGCGGCGGCGGAAGCCGA
>JAYSTZ010000881.1:0-5432 GCA_043719365.1 Verrucomicrobiaceae bacterium
GAAGCGCTGCTCGACGACCTGCGAACCGCAGGCGCTTTGTAAGAACTACGCCACTTTTTCGTCGGCGCTCTGGGCGACCTCGATGAGGAGCGATTGCCAGCCCGTGCGAATCGTGCGCGGACGCGGATTCGGGTCCTGAATGTCGGACACACGCCCGCTTTTCCAGCCGACGATTTCTTCAAAAGCCTCGTAGCCAATCATGCTGCCACCGGTGCTCGGGCGCACGATGGAATGCACCACGTCGCCTTTTTCAAAATACACGCGACCACTTCCCTGCGAATTCGTGAACTCCAAAATCCCCGTTGATCCGCTCATGCACTTGAGCTGGATGATGTCCATCGGCGTCAGTCCGCTCAACGTTGCCCGGAATGCAGGCACCGATGGAGCCGAGACCGCCGAGCCCCAGCCGAGGAGCTTTGAGACCGCCTCGACGAGCCGGTCGCGCTGGATCGGCTTCGAAAGGACCTGCACAATTCCGAGCTGCTCGGCCCGCGCACGGTTGTCTTCATTTGCACTCGCCGTGACGATGATAGCCGTGGCTTGCGGTTGCGAGACAGCCATCTCGCAAAGAAAATCGATTCCGTCGCCATCGGGCAGACCGATATCGACGATAAAAAGGTCGATGGTCCGATCCTTTACGAGCGCACGGGCCTCGGCCAAGGAGCCCGCTGTAAAAAGCGTATGCGGCCGGGGCAGTGTTGTCAGCGCGTTGCGGATGAAAAACTGCACCGTGCTGATATCCTCCAGTAAAAGAAAATTGGCCGGTTGTTCGTTCATTAATTGTGGAGTCCCTCCCTAGCAGCCCTCAGGCCAACTCAGAAAACGAATCCCCGTCTTTTAAAAAAGATCCGCATAATCGGCGTGAAATCAAGGAATTGATGCTTTGACCTTGCGCCTCCGCTCCGCTCCATCTCGTTGCAGAGATGCAGCCGACACAGGGGGAACACACGAGCAGCCTAAAACCAGCCACCGGCGCAGGAATCGCACTGGCGTTGCTGCTCACCATCAACCTCCTCAACTACATCGACCGCTCCATGCTCGCGGCGGTCGAGCCGGTGCTCACACCCGAGTTCAACCTCGATGAAGGCCAGGCCGGCCTCCTCGCCTCCGCGTTTCTTTACGCATACATGCTCGGCGCGCCCCTTCTCGGACGGCTTGCCGAGCGCTTCTCCCGCTGGTGGATCATCGGCGCGAGCGTCCTTGTCTGGAGCCTCGCCAGCGGGTGGACGGGCATGGCGCGCACCTACGCAGTGCTCCTTGTCACCCGCATCGCCGTGGGCTTTGGCGAAGCCGGATACGGCCCCGCAGCGCCGGCGCTCATCGCGGACTACTTCCCGATTGCCCGCCGTGGAAAAGTCATGGCGCTCTTCTATCTCGCCATCCCGGTCGGTAGCGCGCTCGGATACGTCATCGGCGGGAAAGTGAACCAGGCATGGGGCTGGCGATACGCGTTTTACCTTGCAGTCATCCCCGGCGTCATCCTCGCGTCCATCTCCTTTTTACGAAAAGACCCGCGCCCCGTTCGCGCCGTCACCACCGTAAAACCATCGCTGCTTCAGGACGCGAAAGTGCTCCTTAAAAACCCGTCCTACGTCCTCAACACCGCTGCCATGACGGCGATGACTTTCGCCATTGGTGGCATCTCGTTTTGGATCCCAAAGTACATGCTCGAACGCATGGCCGCCGACGACGGACTCGCCACCCAGTGGGCGCTCGAAGCGATGAACGGCATCCTCTCCCCCGCCACCGCGATGCGGAAAAACGAACTGCTCGATGACGTGAACACCACCTTCGGAGTCATCGTCGTCATCGCCGGAATCGTTTCCACATTTATGGGCGGCTGGCTCGCCGACAAGCTGCGCCCGCGCTGGTCCGGCGCGTATTTCACGCTTTCCGGACTCGCCATCGCACTCGCGTTTCCGTGCACACTGTTGATGATCTCCCTCCCGTTTCCCTACGCGTGGGTCGCCGTCTTTGGCTCCGTGTTTTTCCTCTTCTTCAACACCGGCCCCGCGAACACCGCCCTCGCAAATGTCACCAGCTCCCGGATGCGCGCGACCGCCTTTGCGCTCAATATTTTCTTCATCCACGCACTCGGCGACGCCATCTCTCCGCCCCTCGTAGGCTACGTCAAAAGACACACGAATTGGGAGACCGCATTCACGCTCGTCTCGCTCATGATGGTCCTCGCCAGCGCCCTCTGGCTAATGGCCGCGAAGTATCTCGGACGCGACACTGAAGCCGCTGAAGCAGCGGATCGCGCTACGGATTTGCCGTCATCTTAAACGCCCGCAACGCGTCCAAGTCCGGGTCGTCTAGAGCGAACTCCTTCAAGTTCTTGTCCATCGCGAAGCTCACATCCAGATACGCGCGCGCCTGGTCCAAATTACCCAGCTTTGCCTCGTAGCACGCCAGATTGTAGTGATAAGTCGCCTCCGCCTTAAGCTTCGCGGGGCCGTTCATTAGCAGCTCCTTCGCCTCCTTCGTATTTCCCAGCTCATGCAAACAGAACGCCGCGTGGATAAACCCCTCGGACTTTTCCGGCTCCAGCCGGCACAACTCCCGCCCCACCGGCAGCGCCACCATCCAGCGCTGCGCCTGCATCAGCACCGAGAGCATCGTCTCCACGACGACCGATTCCCCCTGCGCGTCCCCCGGGATCAGCGCCAGCTCCGCCAACGCCAGATCCGGCAGTCCCAGTTCGCTGTAGCCCTGCGCAGCAATCAGTAGTCTTTTGTGGAAAACATCCATGTCAATCAAGTCGCCCCTCCCATGCGATGTGCTAACAATATTCTCCCCACGCCTCATGCAAGCCTGAAAATTCCCGCCCTCATTCCGAGCGCGCGCCTTGCCTTGCCCAAAATCCTCGGCATAATGCCGTCTCCATTGTCCCCGTAGTTCAATGGATAGAACAATGGTTTCCTAAACCGTTGATGTGGGTTCGATTCCCGCCGGGGACACTTCTCGCGCTCTGCCAATCGGCAGTCGCGGCGAGGCGGCTGTATTTGTCGGCTGGGAGTTCAAGGGGGACGGGATTTGCCTTCCGGCATGGAAATGCTCTAAGAACGGTGCCGCGTTCGGGCCTTCCCAGCTTGCCATGCGTCACTTCGTTTTCCTCATCGCCATCTTCGTCTCACTCATCCCGGACCTCCGTGCCGCCGAACCGTTTTTCAAGCCCAACGATGTCGTCGCGCTGGTCGGCGGGGAGGACATGGTGGTCGCTGCGGAGCTTGGGTATTTGGAAACGCTCATCCAGCTCGCGCTGCCGGACCATCATTTGAAATTCCGCAGCCTCGCGCGGGAAGGGGACACCGTCTTTGAGCAACGCCGCGACCTCAATTACCCAAAGCTCGAAGACCAGCTCGACAAAATGGGCGCGACGGTCGTGATTTGTCAGTTTGGACAGATGGAGAGTCTCGCTGCGGGCGCTGCCGAAAGCACTGTTGCGAAGGACAAAAGGGACAAAAGCGACGAAAAGGACACCGGGAAAGCGGGCGTCCCTTTAGTCCCTTCCGTCCCTTTAGTCCCTTTAGTCCCTTTAGTCCCTGAAAAAGCCGACGCAACGCGGAAGGCCAAAGTCGCCGAGTTTGTGGCAGCTTATGAGAAGTTGATCGCGCGATTAAGCGGGGGCGGGAAAAGGCGGGTGGCATTGGTCGAGCCGGTTTTCATCACCGATGCCGCAAACGACTATCTGACCGCGACGCGAAGCATTGCCGAGCGGCATTCTCTCAAAGTGGTGGAGAGTTTTGTGAACCACGACGTGCCGGACAGTGACGGAGTGAAGCCACTCAAGCAGCCCGTCCCGAATTTGGCACTGAAAGAAATTTGGAAACAAGATCGCGTCCATCTCTCCGAGGCGGGGCACTTGCAAATGGCGCAGCACATACTATTCACGCTGGATCGTGTTATCGACCTCGCAATGACCGACTGGGCAGATGGAAACCCACCGCACTTTCAGAAGGCAACCACCCTCATCACCGCCAAAAACCGCCTCTGGTTCCACTACTACCGGCCGCAAAACTGGGCATTCCTAGCCGGGGACCGCACCAACCAGCCGAGCAGCCGCGACCACCTCGACCCGAGCAAGCGTTGGTTCCCCGAGGAACTCGAAAAGTTCGTCCCGCTCATCGACGCCAAGGACGCCGAAATCTGGGCGCTCGCCAAGAAGCTCAAATGACACAGCGCTTTTCTGTCCGCAGATTACGCAGATTACGGATGCGACGGTCGCATGAAGCTCTTATTCTTCGAGGTTCGAGTCGGCGTTGCCTCTCGGAAGGCAAATCTGCGAAATCTGCGAAATCTGCGGACAAAAACTGCATCGGAAATCGCGGCGGCACGCTTGCGAAAGTAGTCCGCGACTTTAGTCGGCAGGACGTTCTAGGCAGTTGCGGTGTTGAGACTTGGCGGCGGGGAGTCTCTGCGGAGAGAATCCGTGTTTTCACTATAGCGGTGTAGCCGACCGAAGTCGTGGACTACGTTCGCAACACTCCGACGACCTTCTACTTCCCCGTAGTCGCTCGTCCGGGCAGCCAGAGACTAAGTTACCCAAGCGAAGTTGCTTGTTTGGACATCCAAAATCTAAACTACTTCACCGTAGTTGCCCGTCTGAGGATATTTACACACAACGCCGCCCTCGGAGTGGTCAATTTTAGCCACAAAACACACAACTTCTCATAAATGAACACTTCACCGAACATCCAGCAGCCCACCGTCGGACTGCCTTTGAACGCAAGCGACATCACCGATAGCTCGACGCAGGAGCGCAACGCGCCGTGGAGTGCGGCAGCCTGCTGCCGCTTTTCCCCAGCCAGCCTGCTGGCGGTGGGTAGGACGGACGTGCCTCGACACTCCCGCGCCAAACGCTTCGCAAGCACTTCGTCGCTCTGCGTTTGGGAGTCAATCGGACTCACCGCCAGCAGGCTGGCTGAGCAAAGCGGCAGCAGGCTGCCGCACTCCACGGCTTTCAGCTTCGGCTTCGTATGCGCCCTTGTCCTCGCCACGATCTTCGCCGCCACCGCCGCCGAAGTGACCCCTTCGCCTATCAACCTCAACTCCGCCGCCGTCGTGGACGCTTCGCCGGAGAAGGAACTCGCCTCTTTCACCATCGCGCCGGGCTTCGAGGTTAGCCTTTTCGCGAGCGAAAAGGACGGCATCGCCAAGCCGATTGCGCATCGCTTTGACAGACTCGGCAGGCTGTGGGTTATCGGGAGCACCACCTATCCCCAAGTGAAGCCGGGGGAGGAGCCGAATGACTATGTCAAAATCGTCGAGGATACGGATGGCGATGGCAAGGCCGACAAAGTGACCATATTTGCTGAAGGCTTATATATACCTACCGGCCTCGAAGTGGATGCCGATGGGCGCGGCGCCTGGGTCGGCGAAGGCTCCAAACTCTGGCACATGCGCGATGAGGATGGCGACGGCAAGGCGGA
>JAYSTZ010000882.1:0-5426 GCA_043719365.1 Verrucomicrobiaceae bacterium
TCGTGCCCACGAAGCTCGACGAATACGAGAAGCTCGGCAGCTTCGCGCTCATCGGTCTGCCGGATGATCAGTATCCGGAGAAGTTCATCACCGAAGGCACGATGAAGACACCGTATAAAATCGTCCTCGCCGGGCGCAACTTCGGCTGTGGCAGTTCGCGCGAACATGCGCCGATTGCGATGGGTGCGGCCGGTTGCGAGGCCGTGGTCGCCGAGTCTTACGCACGCATTTTCTTCCGCAATTGCATCGCCACTGGCGAGCTCTATCCGTGCGAGGCGGGCGAGCGTCTTTGCGACGTAGTAAAAACCGGCGACATCGCCACGCTCGACCTCGAAGCCGCGACGCTCACGGTCGGCGACCGCACATGGACGCTGAAGCCGCTCGGCGAAGTGATCCCCGTCGTCGATGCCGGCGGCGTCTTCAATTACGCCCGCCAGACCGGAATGCTGCCAGCGCAGACGTAGCCAAATGCCGATCTCGGATCGTGGCCTAAAGAAACCAGCGATGGTCGCGGTGGTCGCCTGGACCGGCGCGATCTCGGTCTGGTTTTTCTTCGTCCGCATTCCGCCCGTTACCGCCGAGTTTTTGCAGGGCGAGTGGGTCCAGGATCCGAATTTTTTGCAGCATGCGGGTGAGGATCTTGATGCGCAGAAAGGCGAGATTGACCACTGGGAAAACTACGAGTTTTCCTTCAAAGGCGCGCGTCTCGACGGCTGGCGGAATGTCTTTGAAGGTGCAAAGAATATGACCGGATGGGCGGAAGGGCGCGGCGTTTCCTTTGAGTCCGACTACACGCTTGCCCCCGGGAGCAAGACCACGCGACTGCGGTTTTCCGATCACGCCAAAGCCGCCGCCGAGGCACAAATAGCCCGCGATCGGAAGGGCGTTTTGATGACGCTCGGAGACCGGCGGCTGCGACTTGTGAAATCCCCCGCCTCGAATTTACGGGCGCGGGAAATCATTCCGTCGAAGTAACCTTTATTTACTGAGCAACCACGCGGGCGCGGATGTAGCGCTGCGCGTTGGCACTGATTGGGCGGGTGTCGTAGCCGATCCAGGTTTGCAGGATGCCGTTATCGGATTGCAGGTTGGTCACGATCGTATCGCTGGTCCATGGACCGGAAAGCGTATCCGCGACTTCAATCGCGAAGGCGACATTCGCCGTGGATGAACGCGTGAAGCTGACGGCGAAAAGTCCGCCGGAATTGAAGCCGACGAGCAATGGCGTCGTCGGGAGGGTCGGGTTCGTCCCGAACGCGTATTCGAGCAAATTCACCAGCCCGTCTTTGTCGACATCGTGTGTGAGTCCGTTGATCGCCGTATTGCTGCCGATCGTGCGGGTCGCCCAGTTCGTGTAGTCTTCATCGACGTACACGGTGACGGTGTCAAAGACGGTCGTTGTGCCGGTGGCGCTGAGACGGAGAACATACGTACCCGGCAGGGAGAAACTGGCGGTCGTATTCAGCGCTGCGGGTGTGGCAAATCCGACGCTGCCCGGTCCGCTGACTTTCGTCCAGGCGGTCGTGACGTTCGCGGGATTCTGCGAACCGTAGCTGATGACTCCGACGAGTGAGGGCGCGGCGGGCAGAGAGACGGAAAAATCATCACCCGCCACGATGCCGAAGACTCCCTGGAGTCCGGGATTCGGGGCGGTCACACGCCAGCTTTCTTTGATATCCCAGGTGGAACGGTCGGCGAGCGGGTTGATGATTTCGATGGATGCGCCGGTTGCATTCGCAGTGGGATACCAAGCGGAATCGTAAGTAAAATCGAGGATGCCGAGTTGGAGATCTCCGATTTCAATGCGAATCCTTTCACCGCCGTCGGCAAGCTTCCCGATGTAAGCGAACGAGTTGAAAGCAGGAAAACCGTAAACCGTGTTGAAGGCCGTCGGATTGCTCGTGATGACGATGAACTGGCCAGGGGTAAGCATCGTGTTGGCGGGGAACGTATAATCGATACCGTTGCTGAATTTCACTCCGCCGATATTCAACGTGAGGCTGGTGCTGGTGTTCTTAAGCTCGATAAACTCGGGCGCTGTGGTGCCTCCTGCGGGGTTGTACATCAGCTCGGTGATGCGGAGGTAATCGAGTAGATTTTGCTGCGTGGTGAGGACGGTATTATTGGAGAATCCCGGCGTCGGCAGCGTGAAGAAAGCAAGTGTGACCGAGCCATCGGTGGCGCGGCCCTCGGATTGATCCGCGAGTTGCGGCCCAGCGACGACTTGGTCGATGAGCACTCCACTGCCGGTGAGGAGCCGCATGGTTTCCCTCGTCTTGGAGATGGTCCAAGACAAATGGTTCACGCCGGCAGTGGTGTCGCCGTCGGCCACGAATCGTGCGAACCCGCCCGCGCCGATGAAGCTGAGAGCCGGAATGACGTGGAGCGCAGGGACCTGAATGTCGTTGCTCAGGAACATTCCGCTCAGCGGTGCCGGACGGGCGCCGGGGTTGTAGAGCTCCAGAAAATCGTCGGAGATGATGAAGTCATTCGAGCCGCACCATTCGTTGATTTTGATCGCAGTGTTGATGCCGAGCGTGACGGCGGAGTTCGCGGCGAGCGGCGTGGGAGTGTTGAGCGTCCAACTGCGGGAGACTCCGGCCCGGCCGACTGAGAAATCGGCGATTTGGTTGCCGAAGGTTACTGAATCCACCGGGGCTGTGCCCACAATGGCCCCCGGAGGATAAAGCGCAAAACTGTCTCCGTCGCCGTCGAGACCGAAGCCGATGTGGATGCCGGGATTTCCGTCCGCGGCGTTGCCGAGAAGGACGAGGTATCCGCCGGCAGGAATCATCGTATTTGCGGGGATGAGGAACTTCTGCGGCAACGCCGGATTGTCGCTGACGCCGCAGCCGCCGAGATTCACTGCGACCGTTCCATAATTGTAGAGCTCGATCATATCGGGCCGCGAAGTGCCCACAGGATAAGCGTTCACGTTGTTCGCGAGGATTTCGTTGATCTGCACCGTAATCGCGGCCGGGTTGACCCGCCATGAAACCACGGTCGGTGTGGCCTGCCAGATGCCCGCGTCATTCTTACCAAGGATCGAGACGGTATGAACACCGGCGGAGAGCCCGCTCAGTGAGAGTGCCGTCGAAACGGGCGTCGCTACGCCGTACGCACCGGCATCCACTGCCGCTTGGTACTGGGTGTATCCGTAAGCCGCGAATGAGCCGAACCCGCCGGTCGGGCCAAACATGAGCATCGCATTTGAACTCGGCGTGGGCGCAAAGGGCGCACCGCCAACGAGGACGCCGCTTGGGATTAGCGCGCCGCGATCCACGACGCCCAGCGTGCCGCGGGCGACTGCGGGGGAGTTCGCCTCGAAGACAAATGCGGCCGCGACTTGTGCGGCGGTCGCAGTTCCCGGCGTGGCTATGCTGGCGAGGTTCAACAGCGGGTCGGACACTACGTTATCCGTTCCCGATCCGGTCCATGCGACGGGGAGAATGTTGTTGTCCAAATTGAGAAGGGTGAGGGAGCTGTTGTAGGTGCGGGTGAGCGCCGCGGCGTCCCAGATGATGTTGGCCTCGGCGATCAGCCCGGAGCCCGGCGTCTCGTTGGTGTTCGCGAAATTGAAGACGCCCGATCCCGTGTCAGACCCGCCGGCGTTTGTAATGCGTGCGATGGTATTCTGGATGACCGCCGCCGCACTTCCCTCGCGCATCGTGACGGCGTGATCGCAATCATAGATCGAATTGCGGATGATCGTCACGTTGCTCTTAATCGATGAGAGTGCGCCGCCGGCGATGGCGCTCGCTTTAACTGCTGTGCTGTTTTTGTGCGCATGGAGGAAGGTGTTTCCTTCCACCCATCCATCGCAGCCGCTGAAAACGACGAGGTCAGACTGAGAACCGTTGAATGTATTTCGCAGGAGCTGCGCAATCGGTCCCGGACGCTTCATATTTGAGAAAGTGACCGCGGCATTTGCGCCGAGCGGCTTGCCGAAAACACAGTCGCGCACGACAGCCTCGCCTCCCGCCATCACACCCGCAACCGACACCGGAGGAAACGCCGCGGTGGAATCCGCGAACGTCGTATTGCTGAGCACAAACGAGCTGTCGCTAAGTGATAAATACGGCACGGCCGTATTCCGGAATGTCACGTTATCAACGACAACACGCGAGCCTGTCTGCGCAGTGATTGCGGTGTTGCCGTTGTCCGCAAAGATGACGTTGGTGAAGCGCGACTCCTGTGCGGCTTCATCCATGAAAATGCCGTTCCAAGTCCCACTGGCCGACGGTTGCTTGCTAAAGCGAATCGGCGATGCCGTCGTTCCTTCCGCAAGGATGCGACCGGTTCCGGTGACGTTGATGCTCATTCCGGGGTCCACATAGACCGTGGTGCCGGGCTCAATGCTCAGCGTTTCGTTGTCCACATTGATACTCGCGGTAAGGCGGTAAGGCCCGCCGACTACGGTCCATACGGTGTTGCCGTTGATCGCCGCAATGTTCGCGACGGAGGCGTCGTCATACACGATTTCGAATGTCTGCGAGTCAACAACGGCACCATCTTTCGAGAGCGCGCGGACGACGACTTGATTCACGCCGGGTTGCAGCGTGACTGCGGAGCCCGCGCTCCATGTTCCGCTTCCTGCTCCGCCCGAGATGTAGTTATTGAGCGAAACGGAGACGCCGTTGACTGTCACACGGTGGGTAGTGACGGGGTTCACAGTGCCGCTGAGCCCGGTCGCATTCGCCGTCGTAGTTGTGAAAAAACCACCTGTTTGCGACAGGCTGCACGCAGCGGAGAAAGTGCCCACGATCTGGCTGAGGATGTATGTCCGGCGAGTGGCCGCGTAAGTCTTGAAACCATCGCGCATCGTTGCTGGTAGGGCGTTGCCGGCTCCGGGGCTGACCCAGTCGGTCAACTGTGCATCGACGGTTGCATTGAAATTTGCAGGCAGGAACACGGTGTTCAGCAAGTCGTAGAGCTGCGCTTTGTAGCGATGATTAATCTGCGGGTCGGAATAGAAATTTGTCATCGCGGCAAGCACCTCGCCATTTCCCGCCGCAAACGACGGGTCGGTCATCGAGTAGATGTTATTTCCGTTAGCCGTCGTGCCGGTGTCTCCCCCGCCGAGGATGGTGTCGTAGTCGTGGATGAGCAATTTCGCGCGCGTGTCGATCGCGCCGAAATACATTCCGAAGTCGTCGTTCGCACCGCTGCTGATGTTCGTCTCCGCGTCATTGAGAATGGTCGCGATGGCAAGGGCCCGGCACCATTGATCGATATCCATGTCCACGCTCATCGTTGCTTCGTTGTAGTTGGAAGTGATCATCTTCATCCACGAGTGCAGGTCGTTCCAATTGTTCTCGCCTGTGTTCGATTGCTTCTGCCAGCCGTCAACGATGTACGTGTTGAAGTCCGGCGTGTTCGCCCCGGTGGTGCGGACGGTCCAGTTGGGCGCGCCTTGCCGCACTTTT
>JAYSTZ010000883.1:0-14044 GCA_043719365.1 Verrucomicrobiaceae bacterium
ACCGTTTGTCCGACGGCAATCATGGGGACTGCATAGTGTTGCGCTGCGACTTCATGGCGCGAGACGGAGAGCGGAAACCAGCCTTTGCGGTAGAACTCCAAATCGCCCTTCGTGATTGTGTAGAGGAATACCACGTCAGTCTCCGCATTTGCCGTCCAGAGTTTGCGCACGATGCGCTCCATGTGTGAGAATCCGGGTTTCGCGATATCGTTGACGGCAAACTCGACAAAGACGAGGTCCGGCTTTCGAGCCAGCACCTCCGCGTCGAGCCGCTGTGCGCCAAGTTCCGAGTCAGTCCCGGCCCACCCGGCGTTCACCGCTTCGATCTTTGCCGTCGGGTATTTCTTCCGCAGCCAATCGGGGACCGTGCTGGAAAAACCGGCGCGGCTTTCCGTGATCGAGCCTCCGAGAAAAACGACGGTGAGCGGCTCGCCTGCAAGAAGCTTCCTCGCGGCATTCGGGCATCCGTCCCGGGTTGCGGACGGTGCGGCCTTGATGAGTTCGCTCTTCAAGTCCGCCCGTGCAAACGCAAGCGAAAGGATCATGACGATGAAAACCCGAATCATGTCCGGACTTTACCGGCATGGGAGCCGCCACCGCAACGGTGAAGGTGCTTGGCGAAATCGCCGCGCCTCAGTACGAAGCGCGTGAGACATGACTGAATCCAACCGCACCACACGAAGCTACCGCGTGCTTCATGTAATCGACTCGCTCGATCTCGGTGGCGCGCAGGTCGTGCTCGAGAATCTGATTCGGCACGGCGATACGACGCGTTTTGAGTTTGAGGTCGCTGCGATGCACGGGCGTGGGCAGATGTGGAGTCGTCTGGCGGCACTCGGTGTGCCGATGCACTCTTTGTCGCATCACCACAAAGTGCCGCTCTATGCGCCGCGTCTCGCATGGCGCTTCATGACGCGGCGATATGATGTCGTTCACACCCACTTGCTTGCGGCAAATGTGATCGCGAAGCCCGTTGCGGCGCTTTGCGGAGTGAAAGTGCGGATCAATCACGATCACTGCAACGACAAGCTGACAGACCCGCGCAAATGGGCTCTGCCGGCTGATACTTACACGAATCTACTTTCCACGCACATCGTCGCCGTGTCGGACAGCACGCGGGATTTCCTCGTGCGGCGCGAGCGCATCGCTGCGGAAAAAGTGACGACGATTCACAATGGAATCGACACAGCGGCATATCGTCCCAGGCCGGAAATGCGAGCAGCGGCGCGGGAGAAATGGGGACTACCGCATGATGCGTTCATCGTCGGAGGAATCGGCCGGCTGACCCATCAAAAGAACTTCGAGCTGTTCCTGAATGTCGCTGCTGAAATCACAAATGCGCATTTCGTCATCGGCGGGACCGGGGAGGATGAAGCCGCGCTGCGTGCGCAAGTGGCGCGACTTGGGCTCGGCGATCGTGTGCGATTTCTCGGCTACGTCGGAGATATGCCGGCGCTGTGGCCGACGCTGGATTGCCTGCTGCTCACTTCGCGGTACGAGGGTTTGCCCATTACGATTCTGGAGGCGATGGCCTGCGGCGTTCCGATTGTGGCGAGCAATCTCGACGGGATGCGCGAGATCCTTCGGGACGGGGAAAACGCTTCGCTAGTCCCACCAGCCGAAGCAGCGGCTTTTGTGCGGGCCGTCCGTGATTTGATTGAGAATCCGCCGCACGCGGCCCGGCTTGCAACCGGGGCGCTTGCGACGGTTCGCGAGAGCTATTCCGCTGCGAAAATGGCGCGCGCGGTGGAGGCGATTTATTTGCGCTACTTGGAGGACAAAAAATGAAGGAGCTATTTTGTGATTGGGAGGCAAATCGCGGCAACATCAAGGGCCGGTTGGTGATGTTCCTTTTTCGCCTTGCCGCGTGGTGCCGACAACTCCCTGCGCCGTGGTGGTGTCTCACGCTTCCTTATCTCGTTTGGTACGAGCTCACAGTGATTTGGTCGCTCGGCATCGAGTTGCGTTACCGGACAAAAATCGGACCGGGGCTCGCCCTTTTTCACGGGGTCGGGCTGGTGGTTCACGAAGGCGCGACGATTGGGGCAAATTGCACATTGCGACAGAGCACGACCATCGGTGCGAAGTGTCTTTCGGATGGCACCCAAAGCGGTTGCCCGACGCTCGGAGAGGGCGTGGATGTCGGTGCGAACGTGGTCATTATTGGCGCGGTTAGCATCGGAGACAGCGCGGTGATTGGCGCGGGGAGCGTAGTGGTCAAAGAAGTTCCCGCCCGCGCTGTTGTGGCGGGCAATCCAGCGCGCGTGATTCGACAGGGGTGAGGGCTGGGCGTTGTCGGTGGTAACGGTGGCGCTTCTGAAATGACGAATGGCTTCACTACGGAGGCACAAAAAAGGCCGGGCAAATCGCCCGGCCTTTTTGTGAATTCTTGAGTGAAGCGGTTAGCGGTTGCGCTTGTCCGTTTCCTTGTCGTTGAACGTCGTCGCCAATTGCGCGAACAAGGTTCCGTCTTCGTATCCAGCCAATGCGCCTGCGACATTATTGTTCACGTCGGCGATTGCACCCTTCAGAGCATTTGAATCCGGAAGTCCCGCCTTGCCGGCAAGTTTCAAGAACGCCTTCTCCAAGATTCCGCCCGAAGCGAGCAGTGCTGTCCGCTGGGCCGCAGGGAGGTTGCTGCTGTTGATGGTCAGCGCGATGCTTCCTGCGATGTCAGCAGCGGCGCTCTGGTCTGCGAGAAGCGTCTTGGATTCCTCGACAGCCTTTTTCGAAAGAGTTTTGAGAATTGAGGAACCGACGTCGGTGATGAGCTTGTTACGAGCTTTGATCTTCTTCGCATCGGTCTGTCCACTTCCGCCGTATGCCTGAATGATGGCGTTAGTCAAAAGAGCGCCTTGCTCGCCCGCTTCGTCCGCGCGGTTTTTGGTTGTTACGCCGACCTTTGTTTGCGTTGCTTTGGCGAGTGCCGCCGCCAGCGTCTTGAATGCGGAAGCTTTGACTGGCTTGGCAACGGTGCCCGTTTCACTGATGAGTTCGCCGACGCGGTAGGCAACTTCGGAGGCGCGCTCTTCGTCCACTGCGCTCGCAACGGCACCGGCAATGAGCGGAGCCTTAGCGACGGCGGTTTTGTTGGTTTTGATCACGGCTGCGGTGATTAGACCGGCGTTGGCTTCATCGGCAAGTGATGCTCCAACCGCTGCGTTGAGCGAGAACTTGTTATTCGCAGTTGCGAGTGCGACGGCGAAATCCTGCTTGTTCGTCACCGAGCTGAGACCCGCGATGCGGTAGGCGATGTCAGTCGCCGCTTTCGAGGCTTTCGACATGATTGCATTCGCGATTGACGGAGCATTGCTGACGTTCAATTCCGCAATTCCGGCGGCCATGAAGCCGACTGCGGAGTAAGATTTCACTTTCGGGGCGATTGCGACACCGATGCTCAGGCGTGTCGTGTTGTCTGTGATCCCAGCTCCGGTGAAGAGCGATTTGATCGCGACATCTGCTGCCTCCGGATTCAGGACTCCTACCGACGAAATCACCGCAGTTCCGATTGCGGCGGCGGCAGACGATTGGCCGGTCGCCAGCTTGGAAACGATGATGGACAGTTTGGCTTCGCTATCGCCATTTCCAGCGACCACGGCGCCTGCTACTTTCGCGCGGTCAGGGCTCGTAGCAATGTAAGCATCCATAACTGCGGATGCATCCGCAGCGGTTCCGGCTCGGAGGACGCCTTGGGCGACGAACGGTTTGCCTGCATCTTTCAGGCCCGGAGCTCCGAGAAGGTCATTAAGGAGAGTCACTTTGGCGGTGTGGCCGTCCATTGTGTAGGCGAGGACATCGCCCAGTGCTGTCGCGAGCTTCGCATTTGCGACGTATGCCAGACCGGCATCACGAAGCTGGGTATCGGTCTGAGCACCGAGAGAGCCGATGTAGCCACCGAGGATGCTGCCAGCGGCGGCCGGCGTTTTCGTCGATGCGATTGCGGCGGCTTCGGCCTGTGTCTTGCGGGATGCTGCGTCAGCGGTTTCTTCCAGCAGGAAATCTTTCGCAAATGCCTCAATCGAGTTTGCAGCCTTTCCGGAACTGGTCCCGAGTGCCTTGGCGGTATTGCTGAGCAGTGCCGTGACGTCTCCGGCGAATTCACCTGCAGCAGAACCGCCAAGCGCTTTGCCGATCTCAGTGGCCGCAGCGGGGCTGGCCGCTTTCAAAGCTCCTGAAAGCGCAACGCCCTGTCCGACAATGGTCAGTGCTGCTTTCGTATCGCCGCTGTTCACATTGAACACGGCCTTGGTAATCGCAGCGATGATTGCAGGGTCGGTGATTTTGTTGTTCGCGATTGCTGTCGCGATGACCTGACCGGCGATTTTGTCTTTGTCCTTGCGATAGGCCGTGCCGTTTTTCTGCAACGCGGCTTCGACGATTCCCGCGTATTGGGCGCCCGTGGCTGTGGAAGGCAGCGTATCGAGAGCGAGGGTCAGCGCGTAAAGCAGCGAGTCGGACTTGGCGGTGATGACGTTCGTGCCGGCTTTCAATCCCGGAATCGTGCCGAGTTTCGCATTAATCAGCGCAACTCCAGCTGGGTCCGCTTTGGCGGTCCCGGCAGCAGCCAGTGAGAGTGCGATGACAGCGGGAGCAATTCCGCGGGTTAGAATATGGAGCGTTTTAATTGAGGAGTTCATGGTTCGAAAAATTGTTGAGATTATCAGTCGTGTCGGCTGTCTGGTTGTTGGCCTTTACCTTTCCCATTTAAGGCCGGATCGCAATTACTATTTCAAAAAATGTTTATTGTACACGCTCGGTTTCCTGCTCGTCGTCGGGAGCGGCAAGTTGGCGAAATGCAGGAATCGGGGCCAAATTCACCCTCGAAGCCTGAGAAGCAAGTTCCGCCTGTTCATTGGCCTCCGCCTCCCGTCCCACCCGGCGAAGATGCCCGCTGTAGTGGCTGCGAATGATGCCCAGATTCGGGTCCAGATTGATCGCCTCGCGGTAAGCCAGCCCGGCCGCTTTGAAGTCCCCGAGCCCTTCGAGCCCTTGTGCGTAGCGGACCCACAGCTCCTCCTCCTGTGGAAAAAGGTCGAGCCCCGCCTTGAATGCATCCACTGCCCCAGTATAAGTGGCGGTGCGGGCGGCACGGGGCAGTTTCTGGGCAGATAGCTGGTATCCCCGGCCAAGATGCAGGTAGATAAAAGGGTTCTTCTTTTCCGATTCGAGCGCCTTTTTTCCGTGGGCGATGGCGGCGGTGTAGTCGTAGTTGCGCACTGCCACCCGCGCTTTCTCGCACCAATACTCGCCGGGAAATTTTGGGAGTCCGCTGATTATCATCCAGACCCCGAGCCCCGCCGCGGCCCACACTGAGGCTTTACAGGCGGGATGCCACGGTGCCGCCGTCGGAGTATTTGGGTCGTCCGGCGCGGGTTCTAAATCGTTTCCTTCGAGTGGTTCCTGCAATTTTCCCGAAAAGGAATCCTCGGTGTCGCCCGAATTCGCCAAAAACCCAAAAATGATGGCCATGTAAATCGCATTGCCGGGCAGGTGCATGTTGAAATCGACCACCGCATGGGCCGCGTGGGCGGAAAAAGCGCAGAGAGCTCCGATATTAAATGCGAGCTGGAGCCCCGGCCCGTAGGGGTCTTCTTCCCGAAGCCTCACCAGTCTTCGAAACCCGCCCCAGCCTGCCTTTCCATGCACGGCGAGGAGTGCCAGAATTCCGACCGCGCCAACGATTCCGTACTCAGCGAGCAATTCCAGATAATCACTGTGCGCGTGCTCAGGGTCCGGCTGGAGTTCCGGGCGGCGAAACAGGCGGCCATAGTAAAGATGGGTGCCGGCTCCTGTTCCCAGCACGGGCGCGACCTTCCATTGGTTGAGCGCAGCGGCCCAGTTTGCGAGACGAATATCGTATTTCCCGGTCGAGAGGGCCTTCACGTTAGCCATCGACTCCATGCGCTTCTTCAGCAAGTCACTCTGCGCCATTAGCGGATAGGCGATTGATGGGAGCAAAAAGACCGTCAATACCACCCCGTAAACAGCCGCAGGAAACCGCGCGCGGTTGGTCCGCCGCGTCACAATCAGCCCGAGAATCGCCATGACAAAAAGCGAAAACAGCGATGACAGCCATCCGCCGCGACTGCCGGAAATCACCACTCCAATGTAGCAAAGCAGTGCGATGTAAATACACATCCATCGGGCCCACGTTCGCTGGGTGCCCCAAAACGCAATCGCCAGCGCGAATGGAGCCACGGCTTCAAGAAATCCCGCAAAGTGAATCGAGCTGACGAACGTCCCGCTGGCGCGAGGGTCCGCACCTTTGGTGAAACCGAACGGCATCCAGCTATAGTCGCCAGAGAACTGACGGATCCCGAAAATCACCTCCGCCATCGCCAGCCCGAAGACGCAAACCATCAGCGCAAGGCGCGTCTCTGCTTTCTGGAAAAACAACGCAGAAATCCCGTATGCGATCAGACAGGCGAGCACCATGTACATGTCGGTTCGGGCCAGATACTCCACCGGAGAGTTGAGCGCACGTCCGAGGATGTAGGCAAAAAACACCGCCACTACAGCGAGGCACCATTTCTGAGGTTCGCGACCGGTGCGGCGCATCACAGGCAGCATCAGCGCGCACGCCGCCAGCAATGCGTAAGCGGGGAAACTAAAAACCAGCCGCGTCCCGCTGATCGATAGTTGAATATAGATCAGCGCAGATGCGACAAGAGCAGCGAGCAAGGCATTCACAAAGGCCGCGGACATTACGCGAACCGGACTCCCGCGCAAGGTCTCGCCGATGAAATAGCGGATTAAGCCAGCAGGACCACGCTCGCCGTGTATCCGTGAATAAAGTTGCGCCCGCCCACCGGGCCCACCTCGCCGTTGCAGAAAAAGCCCGCGCTGGCGTGCGGCGTGAAATATTCAGCGAGAATGCTGGCGTCGTGGTTCGCCGTTTTGAAAAGGTTTCGCCCCCGCCCTCCGCACGAAAAGACGAGCGACGCGAATGGCTTGATCCCCTCCGCAGCAAGCAACGCCGAGAGGTGTCGCAGATCTTCGTCGGCGGTTTTTGCGTCGCGCAGTTGATACTGAATCGTCTGCCCGACGCGTGGAAAGGCGCCGATCGCCACGATCCCCGTGCCTTCGTCCGCACCGAGAATGTTGCGGATGAGAAAGTCGCCGCGATGAAATTCCTCGCGATCCTCGCGAATCGCCAATCCCGCAAAAAGGTTTCCCTTTGCGCGCTCGCGCTCTTTTTCCGGCAAAGCCTGGTAGGCTTCATCGAGCACTTGAAATGCAGGGCGCGATCCGAGGGTCTGGATGAGATTGTGCTCCGCTCCGGTCACCGGCAGCGGCTCGCCGATGGGCCGGCAGCCCTGGCTCACCAGCGTGTGAATCTGCACGCCTCCGTGCAGCCCGATTGCGATCCCGCCGCCTTCCAGCACCTCGCGGTTGTGAAAGACAAACGTCTCCGTCCCGTCGCGTCCGCCGCTTGCAATTCCGCCGATGCACGGCACTCCGGGAAATGCGCGTCCCCAGGCACCTAGCCAAGGCTCCATGGGGATTCCCGTCGGGTCTGTGAGCATCAGCCATGCGTCCATATTGGAACCGCCGACTGCATTTCTCCAGCCTTCGCCGTCGTCCCAATCCGGCGCGGTCTCCTCGGTGAAAGTGAACGGATGCAGCTTCGTGTTCGGCAGGTCCAGAAGCAGTAGGGAAAAGCCGCTCGCCCGTTCCGCCTCCGCATTCGTGCCGATAAAGCCCGACGCACTACACCCGACGAGCAGCGGGATGTGCGCGTGGACTTGGAGGATTTCCAAAAAGTCTTCGAGGTGCTCGCGGTAGTCCAGCGAGCAAAACACCACGCCCATCGAGACACGCCCACCGATTTCCTCGAGCATTTCCTGCGCGGTCTCGGTCACGAGCGATTCGGAAAACTTCGACAGGATCAAGCGCGAGGCAGATGCGTTTTGCATATACGTGCGATAGGCGCAACTTCTCGCGCTTGCAAGGACTCAGGCGAGGCGCGGAACGTTCTCAGCCCGGCATCCGCCGCAGAACGTTTTCTGTGATTCGCTGCGCCCTCGCATCCGGCCCCTTCGGCTCGGTGTAAGCTTTCGGGCGCACGTAGCCCGGCGGCGCGCTCAGGCCGTCCGCCCACCGACACGTCCCCGCTGCGCCGGCCTCGTAGTGATTAAACGCAGACTTTGCCAGCGGCGCATAAACGCGGTATGATTCAAACGATGATGAAATTTCGAACTTCGGCAGCCCCTTTCATTGCTCTGTGCATGCTCGCGACGAGCGCGTTTGCGGGGCTCCTGGTTGTTCGCGGCACGGCGGTCGTCGGCATGCCGGTCGCGGCTTGCAGCGAGGATTTAAAAAAGACCTTCAATATCGAATTCAAGGTGGTGACCGAGGGCGGAAGCGCGGCGGGGATCGCGGGAGTGGGACTGAATGTCGTCGATATCGGGCTTTCGAGCCGGGCCATCACGGGCGAAGAGCGCGCGGCGGCACCCGACAAACGATTTACCGAGACGAAGATCGGGGCACAGGCCGTCCTCGTCGTCGTGCCGGAGGAAGTCTGGCAGGCTGGAGTGCGGAGGCTTTCGCGGAGGCAGTTGGTGGCGATTTACGAGCGGCGCGTGAAGAATTGGAAGGAACTGGGCGGCGCGGATCGCGAGATTGTTTTCTACAACCGGCCCGGCGGATTTTCCGGGCGCGGCGTGTGGGATGTATTCGCAATCTGGCTGTATGAGGACGTGCGGAAGGCCCCGCTTTCCAAGGCGGAAATCCTGGAAACTCCCGATGAAGTTCGCGATACGGTGGAGTTCAATGGCGGCGCGATTTCGCTGCTGGAGGTCGGCGAGATGCCGAAAGCCGGGCTGAAGGCGATCCCGCTCGAACTCGACAACGGGACCATCATCGAGCCAACGCCCGACGCGATCAAATCGGGCAAGTATCCGCTTTCGCGACCGCTTCTGCTCATCACCGCCGGGAACCCAACTGGGAATCTGAAGACGATGCTCGACTACATGACCGGCGAAAAGGGACAGGCCGCCGTGGAGAAAGCAGGGCATCTGAATCTGAAACAACTCGATGCCGAGTGAGCAATAATCCCTTTACAGCACAGTGCCCCGCGACATGCTCACATCCTAGTCAATGAAACCGGATAGTCCAAGTCCCGCAGCCCATCTCGTTCGCTTCGGAGTCGCCACTTCGCGCGGCGCATTCCGCGCGTTCCTCCGTCACGCATGGATGCAGACGGCTATCTCGCAGGATTCTGCGCGTGCGTCGGATGTGTTCGACGAAGTGATTTCCAAATCGGGAACGCAGTTCCCGGTAGGCGTGCAACCATGGGCCGGCGTGCTCGCGCGCGGGTTGCAGCGGGTGGCGCGGCTGTTTGCGGATGAGAGTCTGGCGATTCGTTTCGCGACATCGTCCGTCGGTGCCGGAATAGCGCCGGTTCTGAGCGCGATTGCGCCGTTGTGCGCAGAGATGGATTCGGAGTTGGAGACATTGGGATTCGAAGTGCAGCTCGGCGAATCCGAGACTTCTGTGCGGACGCGTCTTATGGCGCATCTGCCGGAAAAACCCCTCGCGCCAAATCTCGGCGCGGCGCGCATCTGGTGGCCAGATTTTTTTTCCGGCATGATGGTCGCCGCGCTCTGGCGGGAGATCGTCGCGGAGGAGTCCACGATGAAGCTCGCCGCAGTGTCGGCGTGTGAATTTTTCGACGAAGTGATGAAGAAGCTGGGCGTGCCGGAGCAGATTCCATCAGCCTCTGCGATTGAGCAGACAATGCTCGCCTTTGCACCGAAATCCGCGGAATACGGTCTGGGGCAAGTCTCCTGGCTGCTCGTTCCCGACGACGCAGCAGAGCTTGAAGCAAAAGTGCTCCCGTTTCTCCGCTCGGCTTTTGCAAGGGAGACGCCGCCCCCTCCGGTGCTGGCACCCGTGATCGTGCCGCCGTTGGCCGCCAGTCTGCCGCTGAACGTTCCAGCAAAGAGCAAAGGTGCGCAGGGACCGCAGGCGCCGCAGGCTGCCCAGTCGGCCCAGTTGGTGCAGGCATTAAGTGCGAATATTCCGACCCCGCCTCCACTCGCTCAGCCTCCGGCACTCCGCCCTGTGCCAAAGCCCAAAGTGGAGCAACCCGCACCGGAACCTGCGGATGACGAAGAGGACGAAGAAGTGCTGCCGCAAAAAGGTTTCCGCGATGTCCGCTGGATCATCGCGGGTATCGGCGGCGTCCTTCTGATCGTCGCACTTCTTCCCTTTATCAACGGAGGCGGCGTTGACATCGGCTCGGGCACTCCAAGCGCGTCTGCTGATTTGACGTCGGTTCCTGTGGACAAAGGTCCGGAGCGGATGGTCGTGGCACCCGTCGAGCCCTTGCAGGAGCCCCTCGCAGTGACGGCGGCACCAAGCGCGCCGCCGCTGCTTTTTGAGCGGGCGCAGAATTACATCGACGCGGCGGCACGGGCAAAAGTAGCGGGCGACAATCGACAGGCGGCGGAGGATTTGTCGCGGGCCATGCTCATCTTGAAGCAGGAATTTGGCGAGCAGCGCTGGCGCGACCAACGCTACATCGACTTGCGCAACGAGTACCGGGCGCAGTTGGCGCTGCTGGAGCTCAGCAAAGAGCAAATCCTCCTTGTCGAGGACATCGTCGGTGCCCGCGAATCGATAAAATCGGAACCCGTGGCCTCCCCTTCCCCGGAACTGGTAAAGGTCGTGGCGAACTTCCGCCGCGGCGACGAAGAAATTGCCCGCCACCGCCCGAAAGCAGCGGCAGAGGCCTACGAGCAAGGACTGCGCACCGCGATCGAGGTGCTCGGGGCCCGGCGCGATACGGACCGCACTTACCAGCAGCTACTTTCCCGCTACATCGATTTCCTCATCGGCGAAAACCTTGAGCCCGACCAACTGCACAGTCGTCTCTCGACCGTGAAATCCGGCAAAAAACCGGGGCCCTTGCCGGATAAAAAACAGGAGCCCGAGAGCGACGGGCTGGGTCTGCCGCGGCAGTAGGAACAGCTACTTCGCAGGACGTCCGGCCTGTTGCTGCTTCCAGAACTTTTCCACCGGAATCGGCGGCTCCGAGAAGCCGAGCAATTCGAGCGACTTCATCTCGCGCAAGAACTCGATGCTGGCAGTTCCCTTCTGCGGCAGCGTGAGAGAGCGCAGATTTTGCAGCGATTTCAGCGGAGTTAAATCGACAATCTTCTTACACGCATCAAGCCGCAGTTCGGCGAGCGGCATCGATCGGAGCGGAGTAATATCCGTCACATCCGTCCCGCTTAATGAGAGAGTGTGGATGGGAAGCCCCGCAAGTGGCGACAGGTCCGTGACGTTCTTGGATTGGATCAAAGACAAAACCTTCAGTTCTTTCATCCCCGCCAAAATTGACAGGTCGGGAACATCGGAGCCGTCCAGGTAAAGCATCGAGATGCGGCCGATGTTTTTGCGCAGGAACGGCGCAAAGACTGCCGGGTTCTGGGTTTTAAAATTTGCGGTCCACGTCCCGTCCTCGCGCCGGGTGAAGCGATCGTGAAAATCTTTGCGATCGGCAATCATCGCGCCCAGTAGTTTGAGTTCTGGATTCAAAGCAATTGCCGCGCGGAACTCGCGAACAAATTTGCCCTTCTCCAACCCGCTCATCTTCTTCACTGCGGAAGCTTCAACGTCCCGCTTCTGCGCACCCAGAGCCTGCTCCAGTTCCGCCATATCCTTCGGCGACAACTCATGGTCGTCATTTTCCGCCGCGAGTAACCTCTGAGTGAGGGCGAGGTTCTCTTTCGCGCCCGGAAAGTTCGGATTCAACTCCAAGACGCGCTGATATTCGTCCTCGGCTTCATCAAGGCGCAACAATGTCTGGCAGAGATTTCCGCGCTGGTAGCGATATTCCGCATTATTCGGGAGCTGGCGGAGCGCGGCGTCGAGCTTTTCGAGCGCTTTGTCGAATTCCTTCTTTTTGCCGAATTCCTTCGCCTCGGCAAAAAAGATCGGGCCGGTGCCTTGCAGGTCGGCGAGGGCCACGTCCAGTTGTTGCTGCTTGGTCGTGGCGATTCGTTCGTTGGCCTGCGCGATGTCGCGCTGGTTTTTCAGCGAGAGAAAAAGCCAGATCACGGCGACGTGAAAAATCACTGCGAACGCGGTGATGAGCGCGACTTTGTCCTTGTGCCGTGCGGCCCATAGCGAGATTTGTTTTCTGAGCCCCGCCCGCTCGGCTTTTGGCGCGAAGCCGTTCTGCCACGCAGTGATGTCGTCCTGCAGCTCCTCGACTTTCGAGTATCGGTCGCACATGGCGTAAGACATCGCCTCGAGCACGATCGCCGCGAGGCCTTCCGGAACGCGCCGTCCGGGCAAGTGTGAAAGGACGTATGCGATGTTGTCGCCGGTGCCATCGGAGGATTCCCGGGAAGCCGCGTTGAAACTGCTCGGGTGCTCAAATTTCCCGCTGACGATTTGCTCGATGAGCTCGCCAAATTCCTTTCCAGGATACGGAGGGCGAAGCGTTAGAATCGCATAAAGGATCGAGCCTAAAACGTAGATGTCGCTCTGCGGCGTGATCAAATCCAAGTCCCCGCGTGCGGCCTCCGGCGAGATATACGGCGGCGTGCCGACGATCAGTCCGTTCAGCGTCTGAAACTCCCGGAGATTGGGTGCTGGCATTTCCTCCGCTGGCACCGGAGTGCGAGGTGATGCATCGGAAAGGTGCTCGTCGTGCAGTCCCGAAGACATGCGCTTGGCCAGACCCCAATCCATCACGAGAACCTCGCCGTATTCGCCGATCATGATGTTGTCGGGCTTCAGATCACGATGCACGACGCCCATCGAGTGGGCATAAGCGACGCCGTCGCAAATCTTCTGAAATATGTCGAGCAACGCCGTCAGCGAATACTCCTTCACCATGGCCGCATCGCCCCGCCGCAACCCTTTGAGCACATCGTCGAGGGTGATGCCCTTGACGTATTTCATCGTGTAAAAAACCTCATCCTGATCATCGAGCGCAATCTCATAGACGGGGACAATATTCGGATGTTGGAGCTGTCCCGTGAGCTGTGCCTCATCGACAAACCGGAGGACATTTTCCCGCGAAAACTGACTCGCTGTTTTGATGACCTTCATGGCCACCTGCCGGTGAATGCGCAGGTCGCGGGCCTGATGCACCACGCCCATGCCGCCCCGCCCGATGCTGCCCATGACCTTGTATTTTTTCCCGGTGAAAAGCGCCCGCACGGGAGCGAGCCCGAGGTCCGGGTCCCAAAGCGCGGCCGCGAGCATCTCGCTTGCGTCAGCCTTTAACCGGATGAAAATGCGCGCATCTCCGACTTCCACCTGCTGGTCGGGCCGGACGCGGGTCGGGAGCTGGACCTGGATGCCCTCAATGAACACACCATTGCTGCTCCCCAAGTCCTCGATGACGAGCTCGTAGCCCTGAAAAGTAAGCCGCGCGTGATGGCGCGAGATTCCTTCGACCTCGATGCAAATCTGACACGCCTTCTCCCGGCCAATGAGGTACTCGCCATGCCCAATCGAATACTTCGAGACCAACTCCTCTCCGGAATAGACAAGTACCTCCGCTTCGATGGGCGGCGGTGGCGCGACTGGCGGCGGATTTGCGGATTCAGTGTTCGTGCTCACAAAGAGATGACCTTCTGGCAACTAAACCCGCGCCGCGTCCCAAGGTTGCGGAACGCGGCTAGATTGTCCGATGAAACTACAGACCGGGAATCGCGGGAGTCGCTCCCGGAACCGCCGGGGCGGCTGGATCTGCGCCTGGGACCGGTGCCAGACCAGGAATTGCATTCTGGTCCGTGCCCATGCCGGGCAGTGCTCCGCCGGGCTGCGCCTTGTTGAGTTGATCGATGATATCGGTAGCTTTCAGTTCGACCTTCGACTCTACAACAGGCGGCTTGAACGAGTTCTTTTTGTTCGAATAGACGCTTGAATACACGGTCTTGCATCCCGTGAGAGCGGCAGTGGAAATGATGGCGATAGTTAGAAGTGTGCGGGTGGACATGGAAACCGATGTATGCCATCCGAGTCGGCCCCGTCAACCGCCGAGTCGGTGGAGAATTCGTTATCATGATTATTTTTTCCC
>JAYSTZ010000884.1:0-5416 GCA_043719365.1 Verrucomicrobiaceae bacterium
TTTGGCAGCATGTCCATTTGGAAATTCGTCCCGAACCTAAAAGAGAAGGAAGCCATCACAGTCGTCGCCGAACTCTCCGATGGAAAAGGCGGCTCCACCGCTTCCGAAGATGCCCTGACAGTGGTCGTCCGATATACCAACGAGACGATGCTCCCAACAAAAGGCGAAGGTCCGGGCAAAGTTGTGGCTCCAGTCAAGAAGGAGGATTTGTAGTTCGTGGCCGGCGAAGATCGCGCATCGCCGCGCATCCAAGAACTCCCCGAAGACGAGCGCCCCCGAGAGAAACTGGCGAATCTCGGTGCGGGTGCGCTTGCCGACAGCGAGCTGATTGCCATCCTTCTCCGCGTAGGAATGAAGGGCATGAGCGCCATCGACCTTGGGCGCAAACTGCTCCAGCAATTTGAAAACCTCGGCGGCCTTGCGCGGGCGAGTGTGAAAGAGATCGCCTCGGTGAAAGGCGTAGGCCTAGCCAAAGCAGTCCAACTTGCCGCTGCATTCGGCCTGGCCGGCCGCCTCGCGAAGGAAACACTCGCACGCACGCCGATGAACCGCCCGGAGCTGATCTACGATCTGCTCGGCGCGGAACTTCGGCAACTCGGCAAGGAAAGCCTCCGCGTCGTCCTTCTGGATACCCGGCTTCACCTTCTCCGAGTGTCCGAGATTTCACTCGGCAGCCTCGCGGAATGTATCGCCCATCCCCGCGACATCTTTCGCACCGTGATCGAGCACAACGCTTACGGCTTCATACTCGTCCACAACCATCCGAGCGGCGACCCCTCGCCGAGCGATGCAGACCGCAGGCTCACGATCCGCATCGCCGAGGCAGCACGGATCCTTCAGGTGAATTTCTGCGACCACGTCATCCTCGGCATCCCCGCACCGGGTCGCTCGCCGTATTTTAGTTTTAAAGAAGCGGGCGTTATTTGATCGGCAATGCTTCTTCACGGCACGCCTGCGACAAGCCGCCGCCGATCTTTCGATCGGCGGCGGTTGTGAGCCCTCTCGTTATTTCGCAGCCGTGGTCGGCATCGCGAAAAGAACGTTCGGATTTGTCCCCAGCATCATCTGCGGAAACTGGCCGTTCCATTTCTCCACCCGCGCCTTCTCCACTTCGAGCTGGCGGATTTGCATCAGCATCGGCCCGCTGCCCACGACGGCTTTGTTCACCATATTGATAGCCTCGGCTTCCGCCTTCGCTTCTTCCAAGCGTGCATCGCCTTTCCCTTTGGCTTCGAGGCGCGATTTTTCTGCGGTCGCAGTGGCTTCGAGCTGAATGCGCTCGTTCTCTTTGAGCTGCGCTTCCAGCTTTGCAGCGGAGACGACCTTGAGTTGCTGCGCGATAAAGGTCTCGTCGATCGATTTCTGAATCGCTGGGTTTTCATACGTCATTCCGCCAAACATGCCGACGGTCGTGATAGTAATACCCCGCTTCGTGAAAAACGTGGTGATGTCCAGTTTCACGGCATCGACAATCTCCTGCTTTTTGGCGCGCAGTCCATCAAGCGGGTAACGAGCCGCGACCTCCGCAGCCCCTTGCTGGATGCGTCCGCGCACTTCTCCATCCATCACGCTGGCGAGGCTTCCACTCGGGTACCAATAGAGAAAAGTCGCGGCGTCTTTCTCGTCGATAAATGCCGTGCAGGTGAAGCCCATGCTGAAACCCACACTATCCGCACTTTCGATCCAAATGGCCTTGTCGCCGGACATGTGCTTGCCCTCGGCAGTCCACTCGCGAGTGATCGGCGAACGGTTCACTTTGACAAGGCGCACCGTGGCGAACCACTGACCGGTCCCTGGAAGGCGACCCTCCTGATTCCAGCGATGAACAATCTGCACACGCTTCGTCGCGACCTTCCGCGCTTGGAGATAATCCACGCTCTCGAACTTCGTCTGATCATTCGTGTTGCCTTCGAGCGGGATGAGGAAGCCCGTCTCGCTGGTGTCGATCTCTACGTATTCCGGCTTGTCGTAGGATTTTACGCAACCCGTCAGAGTGCTCGCCGCCAAGAGTAGAGGCAGCAGCTTCTTCCTCGCGCTTTTCGCCCGAAGAAATGTGAGCACAATGGGCCGGATCCACCACGCGATCGTGGCAGCAACCACGGCCTGCGCAACAAAGTGCGGCCATTGATGAGTCGCCTGCCATGCGAGAAGTTCGCGCCACGCTGGCGCTCCGCCATTGACCTGATCCAGCGCAAGGCCGGTAGCGATTTGAGGTTGTGCCCATGCAAGCCAAACGGTGTCGGCGGTGGATGCGGCGATGATGAAGCCTGCGGCAAGCAGGCCACGACGATGATGTCTCATTTTTTGTATGTGTCTGTGCGCGAACGGACACCGCCGGCGTATTTTTCCGCCGATGCCAGTAAGCAGTATGATGTTGCAGGCATCGGTTGACCCCGCACGCAGCGAGTGCTGCGTACGGTGTCCCTAGGACACCTTCCCTATACCGACGGAGTTAGCTGACGGGCTCGGTGAAGGAAGTCACCGGGCAGCCATTTTGCTGGCTACCTGCGCCCCTGGTGGCAGTTTGGACCTGCGCACCCTCAATTGGGTCCCCCGTGTCGCGCCTTGTGGAAGAAACGCGACTTTGGCAACGCGAATCATCTACCTAACGCGATTCGCTTCAAGCGGAATCGTATGGGTAATCAGATATTGGGTGACTTTGGCATGGGAATTCGTTTTTCACGCCGCTCGCGCACCCAGAGCTCACCCCGCGAAAAGGACCAACGGGCTCAGTTCCCATGACTCCAGTTCCCCAGTTCCATGCCGATGGGAGCCAAAAACACAGGCGGAACGCGCTGTGTCACGTTCCTTTTCGGCAGATGAATCCGCTTTTGAAAAACAAAGTTCCCCGGTAGCGTCCGCACTCCACTATGAAAGCATCTGAAACCCACCTCGGCAAAATTCTTGAAGGTAATAACCAGTTCGTTGTGCCGTTGTTCCAGCGCCCTTACACTTGGGATGAATCGCGGTGGAAAGTGCTGTGGACGGACTTGGTGGAGCTTTGCGAGGACGAAACAGACTCCAGCCGTGCGAAGCCGCATTTTATGGGTTCCCTCGTCACCGTGCCGACGCGCTCGGTGCCGGAGGGTGTGACGAAGTATCTGCTCATTGACGGCCAGCAGCGGCTGACCACACTTCAGGTGCTTCTCGCGGCGCTGAGGGATAGCGCACGCGGGTTGCCGAGCCCACTCGCGGAGAAATTGGAGAAGTCTCATCTGGTGAATCAATTTGAGGACGGGATGGATTATTTCAAACTTCTGCCGACGCAGACAAACGGCGACCGAAAAGCGTTTCTCGCGCTTATCAAAGGCGTGCCGATTGCGGATTCAGACAGCCGAGTTGCGAAGGCTTACGAGTGGTTTCAAATGAAGCTCAAGAGCCGTGGCGCACCCGACGCCGAGAGGCTCGCTGGCGTCATCCTTCGACGCCTTTCGTTGGTGAGTATCGTGCTCGACCATGACGACAATCCGCACCTGATTTTCGAGAGCCTAAACTACAAGGGCGAGCCACTGACTCAGGGTGATTTGATACGGAATTACTTCCTCATGCGCGTGCCAGTCGCCGAGCAGGAAAAGCTTTTCGAGCGGTGCTGGGAGCCGATGCAGTTGCGGCTGAAAGATGAACTCAGCGAATTCGTCCGCCGCTTTCTCATGCGGCAGGGAGCTATCGTGAAAAAGGGGGAAATTTACCGCACTTTGAAAGAGCGCACAGATGAACTGGCACCGGACGGTATTGCCACGTTTCTCGATGGACTGCATCGCTCGGCGGTTCATTACCATCGGCTGCTCGACCCATCGCAGGAAGTGAACCCCGATTTACATCTTCGGCTGCGTCGATTTGAGCGGCTGGAGGTCAGCGTCGTGTGGCCGTTGTTACTGAATCTGTATGCCGAGCACGATGACGGGACGCTTTCCATCGGCGAGTTCATAGCGATTCTCGACACGCTGGAGAATTTCTTCATCCGCCGCTTCGTGTGTGGCGTGCCGACTCACGGGCTAAACAAGAGCTTAACTCCGCTCTATCATCAGGCGAAAAGCCACCCATCGTTGCTGGATGGCGTGCGAACCATCCTTGCGCAACGCGACTACCCGTCAGATACGGAGTTTCGCCAAGCCCTCATCAATGGACGCCTCTACGGCGGCGGTGAGCGCTTGCCAAAAGCGAAGCTGATTCTCGAATCGCTGGAGCGCTCGGTAGCGGGGAAAGAGCAAGTCTCCACTGAGCCGCTGACTATCGAGCACATCATGCCGCAAACGCCCACGCCTTGGTGGGAGAAAAACCTCGGCGAGACGTGGCGCGAAACGCACGAACTCAGACTGCACACGCTCGGCAACCTTACTCTTACAGGCTACAATGCCGAACTGTCGAACGGTGACTTTCTCGCAAAGCGTGCCATCTTCCAGCAAAGTCCTGTTCACCTAAGCCGCAGCATCACTCGCTTTGAAAAATGGGACGGTGAAACTATCCAACAACGCGGCGAAGAACTCGCGGAGCTTGCTCTGAAGACGTGGCCGTATTTTGGGCCGATGGACTCGCTATTCGTCACTTCTAATACGGTTGGAGTAGTCGGCACTTCACCGACAGCAGTTGTGCTTTTTGGAGTGCGGAAGGAGGTATCTACTTGGCGCGAGGTGTTACAATTCACATTGGAAGCACTGCGGGATGCTGCTCCTAAAGCATTTGCGCAAGTTGCAAATGAGTTTCCTCAGTTGCTTTCTAAGGAGAAAGCAGACTTGCGCGCGCCACGACCTCTCGGCGATTCGATGTATTTTGAGACAAACCTCGGCTCAACGACTATCGTGAGCAACTGCCAACAAATTATGAGTTTTTCGGGTTTTTCGGCGACTGAATGGAGTGTTGAGGCTTCTGGGGAGATGGTGACGAACAGAAAACCTGTAGCGGTTCTTGTTCTCGGTGAAAGGCGTGAGGCCGCGAAATGGCGCGAAGTCCTGCAATACACGCTGGAAGCAGTGCGTGATGCCTCGCCTGATTCTTTCGATGCGGTAGTGGCGGAGTTTCCGCGTTTGCTTTCCACCGATGCGGCGAGATTTCGTCAGCCGCGTCCGCTAGGCGAGTCATTGCACTTTGAGACAAACCTAAGCGCCGAGGCCACCGCCCGCTACTGCCAGCAAGTCATAACTGCGGCAGGTTACGAGGCTGGCGAGTGGAGCGTCGAGGTGCGTTAAAACGCCTATCGCCCCGCAACAGATGACCCTTGGAGTTTCGCGGTAGCGTCTTGGAGTGCGGTGGCAAGCGATAGCGCGACACCGCTTTCCCGAAGCCTCGCCGCTTGCATTCTCGCTTGCTGCGTTGTCGAAGCCTTTTGCGCCCTGTGACGCGCCTCGAAAGCGGTGTCGCCGATGCGAGTGCTTCGCCCTCGCATCTCTGCCACCGCACTCCAAGACGCTGCCGCGAA
>JAYSTZ010000885.1:0-2356 GCA_043719365.1 Verrucomicrobiaceae bacterium
CGAGGCGAAAAAGCCAAGCGTGGACATCCGCAGCCACGGCCCGTGCTACCAGGCCGTGCTCTACGGCTGGAACGCCTCCACCCCGCTCACCGTCCTCACCGACTTCGGGCAATTCCTCATCCTCGACGCCCGCTCCCGCCCCGACAAAAGCGACGCCGCCCGCCACGTCCTCAAAGCGCACGGCTCCTACACCCACGCCGACTACCGCGACCCGGAGAAGTTCGCCGAAATCTGGGGCCTCCTCGCCAAAGAAAACGTCGCCGCCGGCTCCCTCGACAAAGCCGCCGCCGCCCTCCCCCGGCTCTCCGGGCGCATCCACAAAGACGACCTCTTCGCCCGCGGCACCCGGCCCGTCGATGAGGAATTCCTCGCCCAGATGGAGCTCTGGCGGGAGAAGCTCGCCAAATCCCTCAAACGCTCCAACCACCACCTCGACGGCGAGCGCCTCACCTCCCTCACCCAGCGCATCTTTTTCCATCGCACAGATCGGGGACCACAACTAGAAGCTGTCCGCAATGAGTTACCCGTCCGTCGATGCCCTCCAACGCGTACTGGTCGAATCCGTCTTTCACTATGCACAGGATCGGAAAAAAGCAGCGGGCCGCGCCTTGGGCACTCTCGTCGAAATCATCACCTACTATGCGCTGAAGGGTTGGGGCTTCCGCGAGAACGTCGCCATTGAAAGACCGCTCCCGGAATTCGGAAACCCCGACATCACACACAACGTCGAGTTTTCGCTTCACCCCATTGTCCGTCAGCAGTCCATCCCTCTCCAGACCTACACGCTCCCGTTGACCGCAGCGAAGTTGCGCCGCGCACTGGATGACCTTGGCTTCGACCACGGCGATCTCGTGGTGAAGGCGGCGGAAGTCATGAGCAAGGGCGGTATCCTGCGCAATGCCTGCACCTTCGGGGAATCGGTTACGGCTTTCTGCATCGCCAGCATCGACGAAAGCGCCGCCGGCCAGCATCGCATCACCGTGAGCGTCCTCAGCAAACATCCATTCGCGATCTTCGAGTGCAAGCGGGTGGGCATCGAAGAGGGCATGAAGAAAGGGCCGCAGACGATCGAGAAGGCCAAGCAGGGCGCTTACGTCGCGCGGACGGTTTCCTCATTGCAGAAAATTCGTTTGCGCGACGGCGTCCTCGGCGGCGTCGTGCATCGCGCCGACGGCACGCTTTACCACCGACCCTATGCGCAACTCATGGAGGAAGTGATCGCTTCGGACGACCCCGCGCTCTTGCGCGACTTCGTGCTCACCATCGGCGTTGTGAGCAATCACGGGAACTGGTTCACCGCCGAAGATCACAACAAGGAACTCAAAGTCCTCGCTCAGTCCTACGATTGGCTGCTCTTCCTCACCGACCACGGACTCGCAGAGTTCGTCAGCGAGCTGCTGCTCGACCCCGCGCCTGAACTGCTCCCAGCCCGCGAAGCCTTCCTCGCGAGCTATGGACCGCAGGCCGTCGGGAATCGCTTCACCAAAATAAAGATGGATGCGCGAGCCGACCTTGTTCTGCGGGATTACTTCACCACACACTCGGTGAAGATTGAAGCGTGGTTCAACATCATCACCCCGGCACGCCGCACCCTTGCGACATTGAAAAACGAATTGATGCTCTTGAATGCGAAGGACTGGCGGCGCATCCTCTCCGCATGACCGCCGGACGCACCATCAACACCCTTAGCCAGCACTGGGGAACGCCGGAAAAATACATCCACGCCGTCAAGCGCGTCTTCGGCGGGACCATCGACCTCGATCCATGCTCAAACGAATACTCCCTCGTCGAGGCGACGGTGGAGTACGCCCTGCCGCAGCATGACGGTCTTAAGGAATCGTGGAACTTTTCCACCATCTTTGTGAACCCGCCTTACGGCATCGACAAAGAGCGCGGCACGTCCATCAAGCAGTGGCTCTACCGCTGCGCGGCGGCCCACAGCCAGCACGGCTCCGAGGTCATCGCACTCGTGCCCGTCGCCACGAACACCGGCCACTGGAAAAAATACGTCTATATCCAGGCAAGTGCGGTCTGCTTTCTCTACGACACCCGGCTGCGCTTTTTGGTCGATGGCCGTGACGAGGGAAAGGGTGCGCCGATGTCTTGCGCGATGGTCTATTGGGGCGAACGCTACAACACATTCCTCGAAGTTTTCATCCGCCACGGTGCGGTTCTCGACTTGCGTCCGCTGCACCGGAAAGAGATCGGCGACGCTGACAACCTGCGGGAGCCGGTTTTGCTCTCCGAATTCTAAACCTCCGCCGCTTGGTGCGCACAGAAACCCACCATCCAAGGATGCAAAGGCTCATGGATGCTACCGGCTTCGAGCCGATGCTTTTCGGCTGGGCGTTGAGTG
>JAYSTZ010000886.1:0-5408 GCA_043719365.1 Verrucomicrobiaceae bacterium
CCCGTGCGGTCCGAACGCTCGTTTTTCGATCCGACGTGATAAAGCACATACGTCGAAACCACCGGAGCCGCGTGGTTTTCGTGGAGGATAACGTGCAGCCCATTTGGCAGATCGTATTCGGTGAAAGTGAGCGGCTTGATGGCCGATTTTGCCGCGGGAGCGGGAGCTTGGGATTCTTGGGCAAGCCCCGTCGCCGCGAGGACGAGCGAGCAGGAAAGGATGACGGCTTTGATCATGATGTGTTGTGGTAAAGCGGGAATGTCCCCGCACGTAAACACCGGAGCGGAGCAAATCGTCGATGTTGTCTGCGAAATCGAACATGAATATCCAGTGAGGCGCATACTTTCCGTTGGACTTCGCATCCTGTATGGACAATGTATTTGCCAGATGCACACCGGCTTTAAGCGTCGGATGAAACAAGGAATGCTGGACAACCCGGCAATTTCACGCATCGTCGCAATACATTCCACGCCATGAAACAGTACCCATCTCGCCGAGCATTCTCACTGGTTGAACTGCTGATCGTCATCCTGATTATCGGCATCATTTCCGCCTTTGCAGTTCCCGCCGTGCAAGGGATGCTGAAGAGTTCCCAGCTCACCCAGGCGTCCGGTCTTTTGGTGGATACAATGGCGCTCGCGCGGCAGACCGCCCTGAGCAAGAACCGCACAATCGAGGTTCGATTCTACCGCTTTGCCGACAATGAAGTGCCGGGTGAAGAGCCGAGCAAACCGGAAACCGGCCATTTCCGCGGGATGCAGTCGTTTGAAATCGCAGAATCAGGAGTGCTCCTGCCCGTTTCGAAAGTCGTCCGCATGCCAGACAATATCATCATGAATCCAGGCATCCCCGGCGAGGGAGTGCTCTCGACTATTCTCGGTGACGACCGCCTGAGCGAAAAGAAATCGCCCCCGTCGATGATCATCACCGTGGACAAAATCAACAAGCAGTCCGACCCGGAACTGCCTCGCGGAGTCGGCCACAAGTACGAGTATGTCGCGTTTCGGTTCCTACCGGATGGCAGCACGAATCTGCCTCCGACCGGAGTGAATGACGCTAAGGCCAGTGAGGACGATGATGCCAGCACAGCCTCAAGTTCGAAGCGCCCGTCTGCGGGCGGGCTCTGGTATATTACCATCCATTCTCTCGCGGATTGGGATAAGCAGAAAAAGAACGGCAATCTCAAGCCACCGCCGAACTATTTCACGTGGATGATCGACCCGCTCACTGGCGTGTCGAAGACCTTCCGCCCTTCATTGCGCTAAGCTGACGGCGCCGTCGGGGGGACAAGCGCAATCGTTTCGTTTGGAGCTGGGTAGCGCCCCATGTTCAGGAGGGGGTGCTGCATTTCAAGCAGCCTGAATTGGGCACTATAGATCGTATAAATCGCCGAAATGAGCCTGCGAACGTCTGCGCCCGGAATTAGCCGTTCGCTTTCCCGCCCGACGCGTCGAATGATGAGCTGAAACGGCAGCGGCACAGAGCCACCTGCTGCGTCGATCATGTCGGAGTGGCGGAAGTCCGGCTGAAAATACCGCACGGCAACCGGGTCCAGTTTCACATACCCGGCGCGCTCGTAGGCCGCGAGGCGAATGCTCCGCTTTGGGTCGCTCCCGTCGTCGTATTCCATCTCGCCGACCAGCGTGATCGACGCGTTCGGGATGCCATGCGCGGCCGCGAGTCGCCGCGCGGCAATCACCGGTGCCCCGCGCAGCCAGCCCGCAAGGCCCGAGCGGCGCTGCTCCGGCGCGACAAGCGCGTGCGAGAGATGCACCGCAACCTCACCGTCGCACCACACCGCAGTGTGATCGCGCACTGCGCAGAAAACGCCATCCTTTTCCACGAGCAACATCTCGTAAGACAAGGCCCCAAAGCGCGACGCGATCACCTCGCGGGACTCCATTTCGTGCGCCGCGCCGAACTCACTCCAGAGCGCGGAATAAGCGCGCTCGAACGCTGGATCATCGGCCGACAGAATTTGCGTCCAAGTGAAACTGGAAGGGTCGAGAGCGATGCTTTTGCCGTCGCCGGGCGCGAGAATATCGGGAGTAAGTAGGTCCAAGGTAATTTGTTTTGTACCGGTGCCTTTTCAAAACGACCAGCCTGCGTTTGTGGAATAGTCAAAACGAGGAATGTGCGCTACAATTCCACCATGAACTTGTCACCACTTCAACAACTGGACGCCGCCCATCATCTGCATCCTTTTACGAATCATCATGATATGCACGCGGTGGGCACGCACATCATCACGGAAGGCTCCGGCGTATGGCTCAAAGATTCCGAAGGCCGCCGTCTTCTCGATGCGCTCGCCGGGCTGTGGGCCGTAAATATCGGCTATGGACGCCGCGAAGTCGTGGACGCTGTCGCTGCGCAAATGACCCAACTTTCCTACTACCCGTCGTTTTTCAACAGCACAACCGAGCCCGCCATCCGCCTGGCCGCAAAGCTCGCCGAGCTCGCCCCGGCGCGGCTCAAGCACGCCATGTTTTGCAACAGCGGCAGCGAGGCCAACGAGACCGCGCTGAAGCTCATTCGCGGATACTGGAAGCTCAAGGGCAAGCCCGCGCGCACCAAAATCATCACCCGCGAATTCGCGTATCACGGCGTCACTCTCGCGACCACGAGCATGACCGGACTGCCGAGCTGCACCGTTCCATTTGATCTCCCGCTGCCGGGCTTCGTACACGTCCCCGGACCGAACGCATGGGCCGCCAATCGTGAGTCCGACCCCGTCGCCTACGGACAATGGTGCCTCGAAGAAACCGAGCGTGTGATTCAGCGAGAAGGGCCGGAGACAATCGGTGCGATTTTTGCCGAACCCGTGCAGGGCGCAGGCGGAGTCATCCCGCCGCCCGCAGGCTATCTCCGCGGATTGCGCGAGCTCGCCCGGAAATACGGCATTCTCTTTGTCGCAGACGAAGTCATCACCGGCTTTGGCCGCCTGGGCGCTTGGTTTGCGAGCGGACTCTGGGATCTCGACCCCGACCTCATGTGCCTCGCGAAAGGCCTCACCAGCGGCTACATCCCGCTCGGCGCGACGATGGCGTCGGATGAAATTGCCGATGTCCTCATCAACGGCGGCTACCTCGCGCACGGCTTCACCTACAGCGGACATCCCGTTTCCTGCGCCGCCGCACTCGCCAGCATTGAGGTCATTGAAAAAGACAAGCTCGTCGAGCGTGTGCGCGACGATGTCGGGCCGTATTTCCAATCCAAACTCTCCGACCTCAAATCGCACCCCGCCGTCGGCGAAATCCGCAGCGAAGGCCTCATCGGAGCGATCGAACTCGTCCCGCGCGCAGGAAAAGCAGCACTCACCCCGACGAGCATGCTTGGCATCAAAGCCTCAAACCTCGTCCGAAAAGAAGGCGTCATCGTCCGCGGCATCCGGGATCTCATCGCCGCCGCGCCGCCGTTGATCATCACGCACGAAGAAATCGACATCCTCTTCGCCGCGATCCGCAAAGGGCTCGATCATCTGTGGGATTGAAGTCCGGCGCGGAATTGAGGGCCGGATGTGAACGATTTTCGCGGGGCGCATTTTCGTTTGCCGAGAAGGTCCCGATGACGAATTTCGTCACCGTGTTAATTTCCTGAAACATTTCTTGCTATTTCTAAGAAATCGCTGAGAATGTTTATCAGATAGCCGATTTAGTCACTTCCTCTGCCCGGACACACAAAATGCGGCCCGCAGCGCGCCCAGTGCTGCGGGCCGCATTTCTTTTTTATAAAGATGCGGCTCGCTCCCCTACTCACCATCGTTGCCAATCCGGCTTGTGGTCGTAAACCCACCGATAATAATCTGTTTTACTCAGCTTTCCGGCCGCCGGTTCGTCGATGATGCACTTCGCAACCGGATGCATTTGGAGCACCGATGCCGGATTCATCGAAGTAATCGGACCTTCCACGGCTTCTGCGATTGCCTGCGCTTTGTTTGGGCCGAACGCCAGCATGATCACCTGGCGGCAATCCATGATCGTGCCGACGCCCATCGTGATGCAATGGACCGGCACCGTGGCCAGATCGCCGTCGAAAAACCGCGCATTGTCCGCCCGCGTCTGCTCCGTGAGCGTCTTGATGCGGGTGCGAGAGGCCAGCGAAGAAGTGGGCTCATTAAAACCAATATGCCCGTCCGTTCCGATTCCGAGGAGTTGAACGTCGATACCGCCGGCGGCGATGATCGATGCTTCGTAGCGCGCGCATTCGGCCGGGACATCCGCAACGGTACCGTCGGGAATATGGATATTCCGCGGCGCGACGTTGATATGCCGGAAGAGATGCTCGTCCATGAACGCGTGATAGCTCTGAGGATGTTCCGGAGGCAGCCCGACGTATTCATCGAGGTTAAACGTGGTGACCTTGGAAAAATCGAGCGACTCCTCACGGTGCATGCGCACAAGTTCGCTGTAGGTTGCCAACGGCGTGGAACCCGTCGCGAGACCAATTACGCAGTCCGGCTTGCCGCGAACAAGTTTGGCGATGATGCGGGCGGCGATCACGCTGCCGGCGGTCGGTGTGGGTTGGATGATGATTTCCATGACGCTGGGTGCGCGAGACGCGCTCCAAAATCAAGCCGCGAAGGTCGGAACGCTGGAAATAATTCCACCCACAGCGCCGAACAGCGCAGCGGCGCGCACTTTTTGACCATTCTTTTTCCTCCGATGTTGACGAAGCCGCGCACGCTGCTTTGATGCGCGCCCACTTTTCAAATAAAACAACACAATGATCAAAATCGGTATTAATGGCTTCGGACGCATCGGACGTCTCGTATTTCGCGCAATCTGTGACCAAGGACTTCTCGGCAAGGAAATCCAGGTCGTGGCAGTCAACGACCTCGTCCCCGCGGACAACCTCGCTTACCTCGTGAAGTATGATTCCACGCAGGGCAAGGCGAAGGAGGAAGTCTATTCCAAGAAGAGCAGCCCGGATGTGCTTGAAGACGACATCCTCGTTGTCGATGGTCACGAGATCAAATGTCTCGCAATCAAGGAAGGGCCGACCGCACTTCCCTGGAAGGCGCTCGGCGTCGATATCGTCATCGAGAGCACCGGACTTTTTGTGGACGCTGAAAAAGCGAAGGGCCACATCACCGCGGGCGCGAAGAAAGTCATCATCAGCGCACCCGGCAAGAATGAAGACATCACCGTCGTCATGGGCGTGAACCACACGAACTACGACCCCGCAAAGCACAACATCATCTCCAACGCGAGCTGCACGACGAACTGTCTAGCACCCGTCGTCCATGTTTTGCTGAAGGAAGGTTTCGGCATCGTGGAAGGACTCATGACCACCATCCACAGCTACACCGCCACGCAGAAGACCGTGGACGGACCGAGCAAAAAGGATTGGAAGGGCGGACGCAGCGCTGCCATCAACATCATCCCATCCGCTACCGGTGCCGCAAAGGC
>JAYSTZ010000887.1:0-13961 GCA_043719365.1 Verrucomicrobiaceae bacterium
TGGCCATGCCGCTCAACCCCACTCAGATCGCAAGCTGCTACGACGAACTCGCAGAATGCTTTCGCGAAGTGCGCCCCAATCGGAAACGACAAATCGGCAAGGTCCGAAGCAAGATCACTCCTTAGGTATATGCTTATGGCCGCATGCCCCGAGAAGGAGGGTCGCACTTCCGGGCTCGGGGATGGCGAGGAGCGTTGTATTCGGATCCCATGCCAGAGTTTGCGCGAAGGTGGCTGCCGAGGACACAAGGAGCGGCCCGATGGAGGCTGCAAGCGCGTTTTGGGGGGCGTTTGAGTGCTGAGTTTGGGATGACACTGGCCCGGTAGGATGGTTCGCGCTTGGGATTCGTGGTTAAGTCGTATGATTTCTGGGGGAGGTGTAAATGCGTAACATCAACCGATCTCTTTTCATGGAAGGATTGCAGGCATGAGGCGTTCTTTCGGCCTTCGACTGCACGTTTCCAGAGAATTAGACCCGGTCGCAAGGGCGACGGACCGGAAGTAAATTACTCTTCTCGCTTCGAGCCAAAGGCGGCATATCCGGCGGCGCTGGGTGTGATGAAAAGTGGAAGGATACTGGGAGGTTGGCGCAGGGACGGGAACAGGCCCCACGGAGGGGGAACGTCTCGTTCCCTGAACCATGAAGCGGTTTCCCGAGCTGCTCGCAGTTTAGGAACGGCGATTTGCGTTTAAGGGGAATGAGACTTTGCCCTCCTTGAGGGCTGTCGCCCTTTTGGTGCCGCTCCCATTGCAATCTACTCTGTTACCCGCTCTTAGGTAGCTGCCAGATTGGCCCGCGAAAAAGCGCGAAAGTGGACATTCTTTCGTTTTTTTTCGCGCCTTTCGCGGGCCTCAAAGAGCGGCTAACAAAGTAGAATTAATCACAATTGGCGGAGTTCCTGGTGCCCAATTTTGCTCGGCAAAACGTGCAATCCGAATCAATTTTGCGCTCGCTACAGACCCGTCGGGTGATCGATGAAGTGCGACGGGATGCGGTATTTCTTTGCGACGTATGCGGCGAGTGCGCGGACTCCGAATGTCTCCGTCGCGTAGTGTCCTCCGTAGAACAGATTCACTCCGAGTTCCTCCGCGAGTGTGTAGCTGTCGTGCGGGCCTTCACCGGTGATGAATGCGTCGCATCCCAGCGCCGCAGCGGCGGCGACTTCGCGACCTGCGCCGCCGGTGACGAGGCCGACGCGCTTGATTTTATCCGGCCCGCCGGGTGCGACGTGAACACGACCCTTGACGGCAGCTTCGAGATTTTTCGCCAGTGCCGCGCGGGTCGTAGCGAGGTCTCCGACGAGGCCGATCATTTGGCCTTTCGCTGCAAAGGCAGGCTTCATTTTTTTGAGGCCGAGTGCTTTTGCGAGGAGCGCGTTATTGCCTAGCGTGTGGTGTAAATCGAGCGGGAGATGCGAGCTGAAAACCGCGAGGTCGCCATCCACTGCGATCTGCACTTTGCGCCGCAGCGCCCCGGTGAACGGCTGTGCGCCACCCCACAGGAGCCCGTGATGCACGAGCAGCAGCGTGCCCGGCACCGACGCCGCGTCGCGCAGCACGGCTTCGCATGAATCCACGGCGCACGCGACCCGCGACACCACGCCGCTGTTTTCAAACTGAAGCCCGTTGTGCGCGCCGGGGTAATCGCCGACGCGGGCGTGTTCGAGGATCTCTTCTAAATGGCGTACGATCGCGGCAAGTTTCGGCATGGGCGCGAAGCTAGAAAGCCGGCGGCCCTTTCGCGAGCGGGAAAATCCGCCTGCGAGCGGTTCGCGCTTTTCGAGTGCGGGACAAATCGCTTTGCTCGGTCTCGCGAAACGATGGCGAAGAAAAAATCACAGAAAAAAGTATGGACCGTGGTAACCCCGAAGCATCAGGTGAAGGTTTGCCGGACATTGCTCGTGGTGGACAACGCGCCGCTTCTCAAGGGGCACCGGGCGCGTTACCAAAAGGTTTTAAAGGAGGTCTCCAAGGCCGAGCAGGAGCTCGTGCGGCATCAATCCAAGGACGGACCGGAGTTTGATCAATGGTATCACTCGACCTTCGGCAAGCAGTTGACTGAACTGCGAAAAGGCGAGGAGGAGATTCATGTGAGCGCGCGAATTTTGATGGATGTTGAGGAGCTTGTGATGCGAGACGGGTGTGCGGACTATATCGCGTATCATCGCATCAAGCTCCGCGAGCAGGGACTGCCCGATCCCTACGAGCCAAAGGTTCCGAAAAAAACATCGGGTAGGGTTGACGATGACGATGATGCCGACGATTTCGACCCATTCGGCGGGCAATTCGACGCTGAGGAAAAGGATGCGTTTGCCGATTTCGTGAAGCAGCAGGCGAAGGCTTACAAAAAAGCCCACGGCCAGTTTCCGCCGGGCTACGACGACATCATGCGCAACCTCGGCCAGGTGCCTTCTGCGCCGCCGCCACCGTCGAACCATAAGCAAATCTACCGTCAGATCGTGAGCCGACTGCATCCGGATCGCGCTGCAAAGTTTTCGCCAATCGAGCAGGCGCTGTGGCACGAAGCGCAGACTGCATATCGCGCAGGCGACACGGCAGCGCTCGAAGTCATCCTCGCCCGATGCGAAGCAGCGCAGGACGGCGTGGAAATCACCCGCGCCTCGCTGATTGTCGGCATGATTGCACAAGCCCGCGCGAGTCTCTCCCAACTGCGGGAGCGGCTCCGAGACTACAAGAAGCACCCGTCGTGGAACTTCACAAGTCAGAAGGATCGAGCCGTTTTGAAACGAAGGATTCTTCGGCAGTTCGACCTCGACCTTGAGGATCAGGCGTGGCGGCTGGAGGGAATCCGGATGGACCTCTCGCTGCTGGAAAAGCGTTACGCGCAGTGGCTCGCGACCATGGCGAAGCGGAAAAAAACTCCGGAGAAAAAGGTGAAGCCTGCGGAAACCGGAAAACAAAAAACACCGTCCCACGGAACCGGACAGGGCGAGTTTTGGTAGAGATGCGCTGCCCGCCCGATAGAGCCGCACGCATGAGCGACACTCCATAATCCCATGCCAGTCCTCGGCGGCATCTTTCACAACCTCATCTTCAAGCCCATCCTGCGGCCCGTCCTCCGCATCTTGACAGGCCTCATCGCCATCCCCGTCTTCCGCTTCTTCATGCGGCATTGCCTTGGCAAAAAGACCCTCTCCCGCGAGATGCAGCGCGATGTGGAGCTGTGGTTTCGCGGCGCCGTCCTCCTCCTCGCCGCCACTGCCAATCTCGAGGACTTCCTTTTCGGCTGGCTGCCCTGGCACAAAAGCGAAGACCCTTGGTTCACCATGCTCCTTCGCCTGCTCCTCGCCGTCGGCGTCATTGAAAACATGCCCGACCAGGAAACCTTCGCCGTCATCCATCGCGGCCCGCCCAAACTCAAACTCACCACCCTCCGCGGCTGGAAGGAACTCTGGCGGCGGCGCGCGGAGGTTCTTCGCGGCCTCGGCGTGTTGCACCTCAAGCGCTCCTCCCCCGTATTCGTCATCATGACGGTCATCTTCGGCGGCACCGCCGGAACGCGGGATTTTGTCATCGGCTGGATCTTCTACGGCGTCGCCATCGTGCAATACCTCATCATCGGCCTCACCACCGAAAGCGATCGGCTCACCGGCCTGCTGGAGCGATTCGACCGCAGCGCCGCGGCGATCCGCAGTGAACTCAAAAGCAAAGAAAGCCCCCCGTCCAAAGCTGGGGATGAAAAGTAGTCACGCTCAGCCAAAGTCTCCCCGTTTTTCTCCGCCGCCCCTTGTTTCCGTCTTGCTCGCTTCCACTGAATGAAACTGTGTCAGGCGACGACGGCTACTTCGGAGGATGCGACATCAAGCCTTCCTCGTGGTGTCTTCGTTCGTCTTCTACCGCTTGCTTGTATTTGGCTGCCTCAATATTAAATCGTTCCATTGCGCTCGGATCGCTCCGGTCTAAGCTTGCCCTCTCAATCGCGAGTCTCGCGTACCATGCGGTGAGAGATTGAAGTGATTCAACGGTAGGCGCCGTTTGAACCGGAATAGACAGAGAAGCGTAGGCTCTCCCCCGTTCCAACAACGAAGCAACCCGGCGGCTCTCCGTGTCAGAATCGTTAGACGTCCTAATTAGTTGCATCACAGATAGAAAAAGTAATATCCCACCATAAATTGGTAATCTCGAAGATGGAGGCGGCTCGTGGGCTGCAACCTGGCGCTCTTGCTCCCGATCCTGCTGTTCACGAGCCGATCGAGCGGCTCGCGCTTTCTGCGATTCGTTTTCCTCAAGCGTTTGAACGCGAAAACGGATATATAGGCTTTTTGCAAGTTTTTCGTCACCGGTGGACTCGGCAATCGCACGTGTCCATGCAACTTTTTCCAACAGCCCCTGTTCGATCTCCTCGGCGACGATTTCGTAAAGATGGCAGTTTTCCGCAGATTGGCTTCTCGGCAATATCCTGCGGCGGCGGGGAATTTGATACTTGCGCTCAATTGTACTCAGCCACATCGAGTATCGAAGCGCCGCAATGACCATGCTGCCGTAAAATATTCCACCTCCGATCCAGCCACAAACCACAACTATTTCCAATGGCGAGGCGGTGTATTTTTCCGCCTGCGCTGGTTGAGCCCTATATGTGCGATAATCTGAATTCTGAATTTTGGACGTCTGACTCCAATCGATCAAAAAGAGCCCTATCAGACTCAGCACGAGATAAAATATACCTGCCGCATGCGTCTCGAAGAACGAATTTTTGCTTCTCGGTAGCTCCGGCGATTGAAGGCCACAAAATTGTTTAATGAGCGGAGCTTTGCCGAAAGAACTTATAGCGCGTGCGAATTGGAGCTCAGACTCACTATCCAAATTTGGGGGGGTCCATGAAACCCATGCGAAGTGCATTATCATTTTCTTAAATAGCGTTTACTTACGGAACTGGGAAACGGTGTCAGGCAATAAAAATGGAAATATTCAGGCGGGCGTCGGCGCTCTGGCTTTCATTCAGGAGAGTTTGCCACTCACCTCGCGGCCACTGGCTTTTTCCCAAGGCACGAACGCTAAGCGCATCCGGTGCATTGTGTCGTGGACGGATAGAGAATTGGGCTCACGGTACGACGCGTAATAGAAACTGCGTGGCCGAGTCGAGAGTTTTCGGAAGTTTTATCGCTAACAGCGAGAGCGCCATAAACAGGAAGGGATGATCCGAGGGAAATCACAAGGGACGATATGGGGACGGCGCGAGACTTCCCGTTAGCCGCGGGCCATCCCGGCGGTCCGGGCAAAGTTAAGAACTGCCTCCTCGTCGTCTTCTGCGACCACGATTGCGGCGAGTGATTCAAGTTCCGTGCAAATCTCTTCGCAAGCGGCAAAGCGCCTTTGGTCGCTCGCGGCAGGGCGGTGGACTGGAACAAGAATTTGCCCCGGCGCGGCCCCAATTCGGCGGAGACGCCGGATGCGATTCAACCACATTTCGCCGTGGTCGTAGATTTTGGTGCTTTGATCCTGCGCGAGGTTCAGCGGCTTGATCGCGCGGGCAAACATCCCGATTTTTGGCTGATACGCGAATGGGAAATGCACATGGTAATCTTCGTTACCAACCCTGGCGTCGGGGAAATGTGCGATGAGGCGGTGCTCCTTCAAAGTCGCCGCCACTTTTCGCTGCATGATCTGTTCCTGATACTCCGGCTCTTGCGCAAACATGCGCAACACATACCTCTCAAAAACTTCTTGAATAAACTTGCCCGGCTCGTCCACGAGTGCTGTTCCGGCGTTGCTGAAACGGATCACGGTTTCGCGTGGCCGGATCAACTCGCGGAATAGCGCGACGCTAAGCGCGGGATCCATCGCCATTTGCTGCGATGCAGCACCGTGAATGCCGATTTCTGCACGCATCCGCTTCAACTCCGTTTCGCAGTTCCTTACCGCGTCTTTGTAGTGAGCCATCACCAGTTCGGGAAACAAGCCATGCACGCGGCTCGTCTTCACCGGGCTGAGCAGACGGTAGTCAAAATATCCAGTATTTGGGCTTTGCGCCACTACGCCGATGTTCACGAACTCGCCTGCTTCTGGATACGGAAGAAAGCGGACGACAGCATAATTACAGACGGCACGAGTTTTCATGGATGTTTCCAAAAGTCAGCCGGAGCATCTTTTGGACGGGAAAGTATCCCAGCTATTTTCGTTTGCTCAAGGGCAGAGGTTGAAGATGTGCTGTCGCCCTCGGGATTCCATGCTTCCGGCATTAGATCCCAAGCATCCGAGAGTTCTTTTGCCGCGGTCAGGAGCCGTTTGGATTCACGCCGTATCCATGCCAGTGTCCAGAGGACTTTTGCGTCTGAGAAGATATGGGTCTTCCAGAAATTCTCCTCCGAAAAGGTGACGTCGAATGCATTGTGATGGTCAATTATGTGCGCTGTGATCGGTGAACAGCCTGTGGAAATAATGTTCGGGTTGCCACTGATTGCCCCCAACGTCCTGTCCTCGTTTCTAACCCACCAATCGAAAAGCAGCATCCTCGCGCGAAGCTCCATCGGCAACGTCATCGCTTGAGTGAACGATATCTCCTGGGCTCCTTCGACGGCTTTGGACGCGAACGCATACTTTCTACCGAGCTCAAAAACATCTTTGACCGCACTTGAAGCCACAAGAGTCTCGTCCACTTCCGCTATCGCAAAATCAGGAATCGGCAGGTGAAGTATTTTTGCCAATCGCCCACAGATCCACTCCGCGCGCAGAGCCTCGGCTCCGACTCCAGCAAGCCCCTTCACAAACCATTTCCGCCCGTCATCGCTCAGGCAGATGAAAGGCTTGGTCACTCCTTGTTCGCTTCGGGTGATGATTTCAGAGATAGCGATCCTCATGGCGCGATTGGATTCAAGATTCTCGCTTTCACAGCCACTCACCGCTCGACGATGCGCGGCTTGCAGACGACTACGCCAAGAGAGCGCATTTTTCGGACTAGGGCTTCATACATGGCTTCGTCGTCGTAGGTGCCTACGATGGCACCGCCGCTGCCGGTGAATTTTGCGGAGCATCCGACGCTGCGGGCGGCTTCGACCATTTGCAGGTTTCCGATTCCCATTTTGTCGCCGTAGATTTGGCGGCGGAGGTCGAAGTTTGCGTTGAGAAGCGGCGCGATCTCGGAGCCACGGTCTTGGATGAGCAGGTCGCGTGTTTGTTGGGCGAGGCTGGCCCATGTCTGCATGGCGTCGTGGACTTCTTTGTCGCCGGCGGTCCAGCGTTTGCGGATGTCGTTGTGTGGGACTTCGGTGCCTTCGCCGAGCTTTGTCTTGTATGCGATGTAGAGCGGGGGGAGGAGGCGCGGGGCGATCTCTTCGTAGATGCCGTGCCCTTCGCGCTCCATGTGCGCTTTGTCGAAATCCATGAAGACCGCGCCTTCATAGACTTGGATGACGCGATCCTGGAGCCCGGCGGGGATGCCGAGTTCTTCGTTCTCGACGCTGAGGATGATGGTGGGCTGGAGGTGTTTCGGGATGTCGTTGTCGGTGACGCCGTAGAATTTCATGAGGGCGCGAACGGCGGCGGTGATGATCGCGCTGGAGCCGGCCATGCCGACGCGGGACGGGATGGTGCTGTGGTATTTCAGCCGGAAGCAGCGGTCGTGAAGCGCGACGCGGCGCTCGGTGCATTCGCGGTAGAAGCGCTTCACGGTGGCCTTGAGCAATCGCACGCCGCCGTAGTAGCCGTAGAGGGCGACGTCGGCGACGAGCTGGTCGATGCTGTCGAACTGCGAATGGTCGCGCTCGTTGGGGACGATCTCGATTTTTTCGGACTCGGTGAGTTCCACGCGGGCGGAGTAGTTCCGCACGGAAAAGGAAATGGTTTTCCCAAAGTAGCCATCCGATGGGTTGCCGATGAGCCCTGCGCGGGCGAAGGCTTCGGTGCGGATGGTGAGTGGTCGGTCTGCCATGGAGTCTTTGAGAATGGTGAGTTAGTCGGTACTTTTGTCTTCTACAAAGCGGACGCTCACCGCGGCGAGAAGCATCATCACTCCGCCGAGCATGACGACTTTTACCGGGTCGTTGTGGAAGAGTTTCTTCACGATGGGCTCGAGGCCGAGCGAGGCGAGGATTTCGGGGATGACGATGAAGAAATTGAAGATGCCCATATACACTCCCGTGCGGGCCGGCGGCAGCGCCCCGGCGAGGATTGCGTAGGGCATCGAGAGGATGCTGGCCCACGCAAGGCCCACGCCAATCATGGTGAGCTGCCAAGCCATTTTTGCCTCGGGGCCTTTGATAAAGCCCGTGGCGATGAGACTCAGCGCTCCTGCGGTGAGGGCGATGGCATGGACAGTTTTTTTGCTCGTCGCCTTTGCCAGCGGCGGAAGCGCAAACGCGACGAGAAAGCACACGATGGAATACCACGCAAACGTCGCGCCGCCAAACGCCGTGCCTTCGTCAAACTGCGCCGACTTCGCGTCCGTGGTCCCGAAGATTTGCTGAGCCGTCGCGAGTCCGAAAAACATCCACATGCAGAAGAGTCCCATCCAAGTGAAGAACTGCACAACGGCGAGTTGCTTCATCGTCCTAGGCATCTCGCGGATGGCGTCGGAAACCTCCGGGCCGCTGAGCACCGCACCGATGGCCGCGCCGATCGCGCCGCCGATTCCAGCGCCCGTGAGGACGTCACCGATTGGCGCGCCACCGCCGCCGAGCAGTTCCCAGAGCCCGCCTTTTACCGCGCCGATGAAGAGACCGATGGCACCGCCCACGAGGAGGAACTTCGGCACAAACTGAAAGGACCGGTGCTCGCTGCGCTTTCGCTGAAACTCCGCCATGTCGTCCGGCGGATATTCCTTCGAGGTGAAAACCGTCCACAGCACCGCGAGCAAAAACGCGCCCGCTCCAAGCTTGAACGCATACTCGACGGTGAGCGGCACTCCGTTCGGCCCGTTGCCGGTGACACCATACTTCGAAAGGAGCCACGGCAGCGCATTTGCCACCGCCGCGCCGATGCCGATGAAAAAACTCTGCATGACAAAGCCCGTCGTCCGCTGCGCTGGCGGCAGCTTGTCCGCGACGAAAGCGCGGAAAGGTTCCATCGAGATATTGATCGATGCATCCAGCACCCAAAGCATCGTCGCAGCCACCCAAAGCGTTGGGGACGTGGGCATGAAAAACAACGAGATCGACGAAAGGATCGCACCCACCAGAAAGTAAGGACGGCGACGACCGAGAGCGTTCCAAGTGCGGTCGCTCATGGAGCCGATAATGGGCTGAATGAGCAGCCCGGTCATCGGCCCCGCGAGCCAGAGGATTGGAATCTTCGACGCATCGGCACCCAGCTTGGCGTAGATGGCGCTCATGTTGGCAAGCTGCAGCCCGAAGCCAAACTGGATGCCCAAGAAGCCAAAGGACATGTTCCAGATTTGCCAGAAGGAGAGGTGTGGACGCGTAGAGTTCGTCATCCGCAGCTTCGTAGCCAGCGCACTCGCCGGGGGCAATGCAGAATCAGCTTTCGCTACTTCGCCAGTTCCTTCACGCGGATATTCCGGAACCAAACCGTCCCGTGATCACCCTGTAGGAAAAAAGCACCCGGCTCTTTCACCTTGTCGTCGAGCTGCGAGCCCGTGGCTTTGTCGCATTCGACGGCGTCGTGAATCTTTTTGCCGTTGAGGATAACAGTGATTTTGTTGTCCACCATCGTGGCCTCGACCGTCTGCCATTCGCCTGCGGGTTTGCTGACAAACTCGGACGGCTCCTTGAAGTTGTAAATCGCACCGTTGCCGCTCTTCGCAGGCTTGCCGCTCGCGAAGTCTCCGAAGATTTGCAGCTCATGCCGCCCGCGCAGATAGAAGCCCGAGTTTGAGCCATCGGGCACTTGATACTCGTAGCGCACCGTGAAGTTCCAGAACTTCGCATCGCCCACCAAATCGGTGCCGTGCTCGCCTTTATTCACCGTGTTCTTGAGGACTCCGCCATCAATGGTCCACGAGTTGAGGCCACTCGGATTGCGAAGGTGCCAGCCCGTCGTGTCCTTGCCATTAAAGAGCGGCTTAAAATCCTTCTCTTCGTCGGCTGCGAATGCGGAAACGGCGGTGAGCGCGAATGCGAATGCGGTGAAATAGTTCATGATCGCGTTGATTGAAATTACTTCACTTCGGGGTTTGGCTTTACCTCGCCTGGAGCAAGACCGAGCGCCCACTTGATGCCGCCCAAAATGTGCGCCTGATACTGTTTGCTGATCTCTACCGAGTTCTTCCGTCCGGGCATCGCTGGATCATCGCTCCACAGGTCTTCGCGGTGACCGAGGCTCGTGTAAAAGACGCGCCCCTTGCCCGCATTGCGGCACCAACTCACCGGGTTGTAGCCCGCCTCTTCCTTCTTCACAGGGTGATTCCGCAGATACCACAGCGCGCGGATTTTTTCGCGGTCGTGGCTCCCGTCTTTGAACTCATACATCTCCTCCATCGAGAGGTTCCATGTAGCTCCGATTCCTCCATTGGCAGGATGCGCAGTATCACCGGCAATCAGTTCCGCAGATACCTGCGGCCCATGAGTCTTGAACTCACACTGCAACATCTCAAGGTAGCCCTTGAAGCCGTGAAACGTGTCGCCGCCGCTGTGCATCGCTGCGAAATTTCCACCGCCCTCGATCCATTTGATGAATCCATCGCGGTCCGGCAGCGGGAGGTCGCCGGTGGTATTTGCAAAAATCACGAGGTCCACTTTTTTCGCCTTCAACGCCTCGGGCGATAGAACAGCCATGCTCTCCTTCATCTGCGCATCGCGCTTCGTCTGCGCAGATTTCACAGCGTCATCCTGCTCCGCGCCCCACTTCGCCATCTCGGCGGCGTATTTCGCCTCGGCTGCGGCAAATTTCTTCGTCTCGTCTTCAAACTTCGCCTTTGCCTTGTCGTCTGCGGCAGCGTCCAGGGCCTTTGGAGCTTTTGGTTTTTCCGGCTTTTTCGGCACTTCCGCATCGGGCTGGCGCGACCATCCTACGATTTCAAAAAGGCCGCTGTCTGCGCCGAGTTTCTCGATTGTTTTTTCCGCGAACGGAATGGATGAATGCCGGAAGCCGGTCGTAACGGTGCAAACGACGACGCGTTTCTTTTCAGCGGCAAATGAGACGCCGGCGAAGCAGGCGAGTGTAAAGGTAAGGATGCGATTCATGGATTGGTTTCTGTCAGACCGCGCACCATCCGCTTTATTAGTGCGGAGAAAATTTACGTTGCATCCCCGGCGACCTCAGCAGCGTTTAGACCGCGTGAAAACCACCATCCTCTGGCTACGGCTCGATCTCCGGCTCGCCGACAATCCGGCTCTTTGCAGCGCCGTTAAGGCGGGAGCAGTCGTGCCCGTATTCATCTGGGACCCAAAGTCTGAAGGGCCCTGGCTCCCCGGTGGCGCATCGCGCTGGTGGCTCCACCAGTCCCTGAAATCACTCGACGCTTCGCTGCGCGCAATCGGCTCGCGGCTCATCATTCGGCAGGGCCCAGCGCTGGAGACGCTGCTCGCTCTCGTAAATGAAACCGGCGCGGAGTTCGTCGTGTGGAATCGGCGCTACGAACCGGCGGTGATTGCGCGCGACAAGAAGGTGAAAGACGCGCTTATACAAGCGGGGCTGAGCGCCGAGAGCTTTTGCGGTGCGTTGCTCCACGAGCCCTGGACTGTGCAAAACAAGTCCGCGAAACCCTTTCAAGTCTTCACTCCGTTTTGGCGGCACTGCCTCACTAAACCGGACCCGGATGAGCCGCTCCCGTCGCCTGCGCACATTCCTTCGCCCGCCCGCTGGCCGGACTCCACGCCGCTGGATGAACTCGCGCTTGAGCCGCAGATTGACTGGGCTGGCGGGATTAGCGCGATGTGGAATCCCGGAGAAGCGGGAGCGCATGAGCGCATCGCCCAGTTTCTCCGCGAAACCGCCGGGAACTACGGCGTCACGCGCGACATCCCGAGCGTGCGCGGAACGTCGCGACTGTCGCCACATCTGCACTTCGGCGAAATCAGCCCACGGCAAATCTGGCACGCAGCGCGGAACTCCGGACAGCCCGGCTGGCGCGAATCGCGATTCCTCACGGAAGTCGGCTGGCGCGAGTTCTCGCATCACCTCCTCTATCATTTTCCTCACACGCCGCAGGAGCCGCTGCGCCCGGAGTTCGGGCGGTTTCCATGGAAGATCAATGAGGCACTTCTCGCCGCGTGGCAGCGCGGCCAGACCGGCTACCCGATTGTCGATGCGGGGATGCGCGAGCTGTGGGCTACTGGCTGGATGCACAATCGCGTTCGCATGGTAGTCGCATCCTTCCTCGTCAAGGATCTGCTCATTTCATGGACGGAAGGTGCATGGTGGTTCTGGGACACACTCGTCGATGCCGACCTCGCGCAAAACACGCTCGGCTGGCAATGGAGCGCCGGGTGTGGAGCCGACGCCGCGCCATACTTCCGCGTATTCAATCCATCCAGCCAGGGCGAGAAATTCGACGCCGAAGGGCTCTACGTCCGGCGGTGGTGCCCCGAGCTTGCGCGCGTTCCGCTTCGCTGGTTGCACCGGCCTTGGGAAGCTCCATCGGAAACACTCGCGGCAGCCGGGGTCGTGCTCGGACGCGACTACCCTCGACCGATCGTCGATCACGCCGCCGCGAGAAACGCCGCGCTCGATTCATTCGCGACGTTAAAGCGACTCGCGCAATAAATCGAAGATCGCCGTGCTGTCCATAAAGCCGCGCAGCTTCTCCGCGCCGAGACCGCGCCCCACGGCGATGACATCCTCCGCATTTCCCAGCGCAGCGGGAAGCTGGTGAGCGCTCGGCTGCGCAGCATCGCGGGCGTTCGGCCCGGTCGCCCACGTAATCGCGGGAGTTCCCTCCGGCGAGGGGCCGACCAGCGCGATGCCTTTGTCCTGGCGCATCGGGTAGCCGTTTAGTGCAAATCCACCCGTGCTATTACGCCCCACTGCGACAATCAGCGAACGCTCTCCGGCGTACTGCACCGCCGTGGCGATCGCCTTGTCGAGTTCGCTCGTTTCGCGCAGCAACATCTCGCCGTCGTTGATCATCGCCGCACGGGAAATCAGCGTCTCATCCACCACCAATACGTAGCCATCGCGGTCTGTCTCCAAGCACTGAATCGCCCGCCGTACCATGTCCGCAAGGGTCGGCTCTGTGGAGCCCGACTCACGTTGTTTGCCGGGCGCGAGCGCACCCGGTGCGAACAAGCCCAGGAGCGTTCCTTTGCGATAAGTCCCTGCACTTTCAAGCTCCGCCTTCGTCTTCACGACATCCCAATCCGGGCCCGTGAGTTTCTCCAAAAGATTCCGCTGGTCGGTGCGGAAACCATTGTCCGCTGTCGGCAAAAAATCTCCAAGCCCTCCACCAAGCAATACCTTGAAACTCGGTGGCGTAATCAACATCGCCGCGATCGCATCGCGAGACGTGGCATCCGCTGTGTGCGCGAAGAACGCCGCCGTGGAAGGCTCCGTAAATCGATCCGTCGTAACGAGCCCAGCGTTGCGCCCGGTCGCTCGTGCAAGCTCCAAAATTGTAGGCAGCGCCACACCGGCTTCGCTCATACTCAGGGTGTGGTGACGCCCTTTTTTTCCAGTCGCCAGCGCCGTAGCCGCCGCAGCGGAATCGGGCACGGAGAACTGCAAGCCGTCATTTCGCACCAGCGCAACCTGCGGGAAAAACTGCTCAATGCTCAACCGTTCATCCGCTCCGCCCGCATAGAGTCGCGCCGCTGCGAGGTGCCGTGAAACGAGCCCGTCGCTCACAAAAATAATGATGCCGAAAGGCCTCTTCGCCGTCCAAAATCGGATATAGAAAGCCCCCAACGCGAGAAACCCCGCGAAGATGATCAGTGCCAGCAGTTGATTGCGCAATCGCATGTAGGACGATTGGTAAATATCCCGCGCCGAATGTCGAATGCGGAATGCCGCCGCGCGCATTCACTCCACAAAAAACCGCCCGCCTCCTTTCGGAAGCGGGCGGTCTTTGGAGTCTGGCTGTGATTGGTGATTCGTGATTAGTCGTAAGCGGGT
>JAYSTZ010000888.1:0-2352 GCA_043719365.1 Verrucomicrobiaceae bacterium
GCGATCCGCGCGATGCGTTCCTTCACGCGCCCGATGACGGCCTTCGCATTTTCGCCGGTGCGCATGACGACGGTGCCGCCGACGACTTCGCGTCCGTTAATGTCGAGAGCGCCGCGTCGGAAGTCGCCGCCGATTTGGACGGTCGCGATATCGCGCAGATAAATCGGCGTGCCTTCACGGGCCCTCACCGTGACCAGCTCGAGGTCCTCCGTGCTTTCCACGAGGCCGATTCCACGGAGTACAAACTCTGCGCCATTTTCCTCCACCACTTTGCCGCCGACATTCAGATTCGCGTTCTGCACCGCGGTCATGACTTCCATCATGCTCACTCCGGCCGTGCGCATCTTCGTGGAGGAAAGTTCGATCTGATACTGCTTCACGAATCCGCCGATGCTCGCGACTTCTGACACACCTTCCACGCTCGCAAGTTGATAGCGGAGATTCCAGTCCTGTAGCGACCTCAGCCGCGCGAGATCGTATCCGCCGCCCGGCGCTTTCCCTGGATCCACATCGAGGTAATATTGATACACCCAGCCGAGCCCGGTGGCGTCCGGCCCGAGCTGGGGTTTCACGCCCTCGGGCATCGCGCCTTGCAAGTAATTGAGCCGTTCCAGCACACGAGCGCGGGCAAAGTATTGATCCACTTCGTCCTTGAAAATGACCGTGATGAGTGAAAAGCCGAACATCGAGGTCGCTCGCACGTCCTTCACGCCGGAGAGCCCTTGCAGTCCAGTCGTCAGCGGATAAGTCACCTGATCCTCTACTTCCTGCGGACTGCGTCCCATCCAGTCGGCATAGACAAGCACCTGATTTTCCGTGAGGTCCGGGATGGCGTCCACGGGTGTCATCGAAAGCGCGCGGATGCCGAGCGCGACGAGCATCAGCACGCCGCACGCGACGAGAAAGCGGTTTTTGAGACTCCACTCGATAATGCGTTCGATCATGGTTCGTTCGGGTTCAGGGTTTCACGGGTGCGCCGCAGTCGAGCATTTCTGCGCCGAAAAACGGATTGCGGATCGTGGTTCCGGCAAGCTGCAACCAGCGCCCCTTTTTCGGGGCACCTGAAACAGCTTGGTTCACCATCGGGCATTCAAAAACTTCGACACTCACCGGCTTGTCACCTTTGCGGAGCGGCACCATCACTGCGACGGCGGCCATGGAATACGCGTGAAACATTTTCCGAGCGCCGATGATGTTGACGGCATCGCCGAGATGACGCGCATCGCCAAGCGCCTTCAATTCGGCTGCAAGGTCGGCGCGATCCGCCAGCGACGCCGTTAGCGTTTCGGTGGTCTTCATTGCATCGGGCGCAGCTTTGTTGAAAGCGAGAATATCGTCCTTTGCCAGCGCGGCGGCGATTGCGTCGGCAGCCTTCGAGAACGACTCAACCGCCTTCCGCTGGGCATCTGTCAGCGCCGGAACTTCCTGCCCCGGCATCGGCGGCATCTCCTTTCGCGTGGAGTAAGAGCGATTCATTTCAGCCTGTCCGTCCATGAGCAGATTCCCGTTCGTCACCACTTTCTCGCCTCCTTTTAGGCCGGATAAAACTTCAACGACGATGTCGCCCCGGCGACCAAGGCTGATGACGCGCCGCGAATATGCACCCTCGCCTTCATCCACAAAGACCACAGCCTCAGGCCCGGTCTGGATGACTGCGGAGCGTGGAATGGCCAGCACTTCGGGCTCTTCGAGGCGCACGAGACCGTCGGCGTAGAGGCGGTGAAGGAGCAGTCGCAGTCCATTGACGACCGGGTTTTCCAACTCGACGCGAACCTTCGTCGAGCGAGTTGCTTCGTCGAAGTTTGGGTCGGTAAAGGTGATGCTGCCGGAGAACACGCGGCCTGGATGCGATGGCGTCGTGATGTCCACTTTCAGTCCCGGCTTGATCCACGGGAGATCCTGTTCGTAGGCGCGAAACTGGAACCACATTTTAGAGAAGTCCGCGATTTCAAACAGCTTCTCCCCTTCCTGCACGTACTGGCCCTCATAGACGTGCTGCGCGACGACGGTGCCGCCTAGCGGGGCGAGGATTTCCGAGGTCAGCTTGTCGCCCGATTTTTGTGGCAGCTTTTCAATCTGCGCCGCAGTGAGTCCCAATTGCTTGAGCCGCAGCGAAACATTGTGCCGCAGTTCACCGGAGAGCGTGCGATACTCGCGCTCCGCCTGAAGCAGCGTGGGGCTGTAAAAGTCCGCGAGCGGCTGACCTTCCGCCACTTCCGCGCCTACGAAATTTACGTGCAGCTTTTCCACCCGGCCCGGCACGTAGGCGGAAAGCAGGCGGTGCCGCGTGGCATCATCGTCGATCATTCCGGCGACGCTCAGAGTCTTTACCAGCGGGCGCTTTTTCGCCTC
>JAYSTZ010000889.1:0-5395 GCA_043719365.1 Verrucomicrobiaceae bacterium
CATACACCATGACGAGCCATGATCCGTCCGGGGCGAAGATCGGCGATTTTTGCGACAGCTTCCCAACCGGGCCGGGGTGTGTCGGCTAGGCTGGCGAAGAACGTGCGGTATCGCGGCGGGCTGGGGATGCGGCCTTTGTCGATGCCGGTGGCTTTAAATGCGGAGGCCAAGGCTTGCGGGGCGGCGTGCTTGAGGGCGCAGGAGATGATGCCGACGCAGTCGGAACGGTCGCTGCCGGTGGGTGAGATTAAAAGTGCAATGCGAGTTCCTCAGTGAGCGGCCAAGAAGCAGAAAAGACTGACGCGGGGGAGCGCGGGCTTCCACCCCTTTTTTTCCGGCATCCTGCCGGATACACACAGCGTGGCTCTCGCGAGAAGGCACCCCTTTTCCCAAGGCGTGAGTTTTGCTCCCCGTCAGGATGCCGACTCGTCGGGAGAAGCCCGCGCTCCCCCGCGCCCATCCTCAGTGCTTCTTGGCCGCTATCTGTAGAACTCGTCGTCCTTTGCCGGGCTTTCAGCACATCGGCTCATCCGCCTTCTATTTCCCTTTTAATCACACCCGCTGCCGGTGGTGTGGTCCACCTCGGTCTTGTTCTGGTAGAGCGTGGCGGTCATGGATTCGAGCTGAAGTGTGCTGTCCTACACGAGGAAGCCGCTGATGACGTTGCCGGCGACGAACGAGCCGATGATGGCGGTGAAATGGAGGGCTGTTTTGATATCGAGCGATGCGAGCGCGGCGGCGAGTATGGATGTGGTGCCGGTGAGGTGCGTGACGGCCTGGTGATCGAAGCCGAGGAGCCCGACGACGTTGACCATGCCGCTGACGAACGCGAGCACCCATGCTCCCGCCCAGACCCAGCGTGGCAGCTCGGAAATCATCGCGTGCCTGCGGGCGGCAAACCGGTTTCAGCGTGTCGCATTGTGCCGCTCTTTTAAAGAAACGGACGTCCGCTGCGAATCTATTTCGCGACGCGGAGGCGAATGAACTGCGCGTTGGCCGCGGCGTCGGCGGTCCAGGTCTCGGTGGCGGTGCCGTCGCCGTTATTAATATGTGCGGTGCGCGTGGCGGCGGTGGTCCAAGTGGAAAGGTCGGTGCTGACTTCGACGGTGAGTGTGAGGTCGTCGGCGGATAGGCGGCGCGGGAAGGTGACTTGGAGGCGACCATCGAGGGTGCGCCCGGCGGTGAGCGGCGAACGGTTTGAGATGGTGTCATTCGTCACGAAGAAATGCTCCAACAAGGCGGGGATGCCGTCTTTATCGGCATCGGCGAGGGCGGTGCCGGTGAATGGGAATGCGGCGTCGGTGGTGCCGGGGTTGCCGTTGACGGCGGTGCTGGTGCGCCAGCTTGATGCGAGGGTGGGCGCGGCGACGTTGGCGAGGACGAGGCTGTAGCCGTTGCCGTCGGCGGTCTCGGGCCACGGGGCGATGTCCTGATATTGCAGCGAGATTAGGTCCGTGGCGCTGCCGGTGGTGAGTGTGAGGGTATCACCGTCGTTGCCGAGGCGGTCGAAATAGACGCCGGCGACGGGGATGTTGATGCCGTAGCGCTGCTGGAAATTGTAGAGGCTGGAGACGAGCACGATGCGTTCGCCGGGAGCGAGGGAGATGTCGCGGTTGTCGGGGAAGTCGTAGCTGAGGCCTGCGGTGAATTTCGCGCCGCGCAGGTTGACGGCATGGGTGGTGGGATTCCACAGCTCGATGAATTCGGAGTCGTCGTCGCCTTGGGGGTTGTAGTGGATTTCCGAGAAGACGATGTCGCCCGGCGCGAGCGGCGTGGTGACGGTGTAAAATGCTTCGTTGAGCGCGCTCCAGGTACTGCCGGAAAGGGCGCGGGCGCAAAGCCGCGAATTGGCCGTGATGATGGTGCTGGTGCCGAGGGTTGCGGCGGGATTTACCGCGCCGCCGGGCAGTCGGGGGTCGCTGCCGTCCTTGGTGAAATAGACGGTGGCCCCGGCCACGGCGAAGCTGGGCGCGGTGCCGCTGGCGACGATGCCGCCGCCAAATGCGGGGGCTGCGACACTCGGGTAGTAGCCGAGCGACTGGAGCTGCGAGAGGTAGATGCCCGTGCGGGTGGGGAGGAAGTTGTTGAGGATGTTGTCGCGCTCGGTGGCCCACGTTGCGGGAGTGCGCGATTCACCGCTGCCAACCCATCGCGCACTTTCGGCGTAGAAGGCGCGCTGGATTTCGTTGCACATGCCGGTGAGGCGGGCGGCGGTCGCAGCGGGAGTGAGCGCGCCGCTGTTGAAGAAATGGCGGTGGATATGGTCGGCGAGGAGCATCTTGTATTCGCTGTTTCCTTGCTGCCAGAGCTGGCTGAAAATACCGCCGGGACCGTCGCCATTTTGCCGGCCTGGATTCGGATTCGAGCGGAGGGCCATGCGGTCGCTGGGGACGGAGTTGATGTAGTTCGAGCTGGCGAGGTAGCCGTCGGCGTCGTTGAGCAGAAACTTGAATCCGCTGCCGGCGTTCTTCGGGCTCACCGTGCGATACTCTTCCTCGCTTTTGCCAAAGGCGAACATGAGCATGTAATCGACGTAATGCGCGACATCGAGATACGGGCTGACGCCGGTATAATTGGCGCGCAGCGACTTGACGCGCGTCCACGACGAGCCGTCGCCGTCGTAGGGGTCGCCGGGCTCTGCCCAACCGCCGACGTTGAGGTTGCCGTTGATGGATTCATAATCGCCCGACGGCCCGCCGAGATAGGCGCTGTGCATGTCCGCGTCCCAACGCTCGCGGAGGTGATACATTCCCCAATAAGAGCCGTTCAGGTAGAGATGAACGAAGCGCGAGTGCGGGTTCAGCGCGCCCATGTCGAGCATGGTGCCGTCGGTGAAGAGGTTCGACATGTAGAAGCCGCGCTGCGCCATGTCGTGCGAGCCGCTGCGGAGTTCGAGAGAGTCAAACTTGCCGACAGGTTTCCAGCCGCGGGCGTGCCGGGTGAAGAGGTCGGGGATCTCGATGTTCGCCGCGCCGTAGTCGGCCTTGAACGCCACGCGAAAGCTCTTCTTTTGGAAGTTCGTGTAAGCGCCGCCAAATAACTCGATGCCCGCGTTTTCCTGAACGCCTGCGCCGATGGCCGGGATGTATTCAAAGGAACACAGCGCGCTCGTGCCATTCACGATCGCCGAGGGCGCAACCACCGAGATGCTCGGCAGGTCGGTGAGCGCCGCAATCATTTGCGGGCCATAAGTCGGGTCTTGAGTGATCGTCGTGCTCATCACCGGCGAGGCCACCACGGCGGCGGGGAAGATGTAGGTGTTCGTATCCACATTCGTCGGCGCGAAGTTCGTCTTATGCGCCAGCGCCCGCAGCATCGTAGTCGTGGTGATTGCAATCGGCGTCGTATAAATCGTGCCGGTTGTTTCCGTCGGCTCGGTTCCATCGGTCGTATAGCGAATCGTCGCACCCGCAGTGGTGGACGTGATCGCGACACTCTGCGGCGTGCTGTAGATGCCGCGCTTCACGCTGAAGCTCGTGTCGGCGACGACACCGTCGTAGCTCGTGCCGTTTGCCGCACCGGGAGTGGCGGGCTTGAAATACTTGGTCGCGCCGCCCGCAGTGATGCCGTAAGTCACGCGGTCGTATTGCTTCGGGAAAAGCAAGGTCGCCGGATAGTCGGCGGGAAAACGTTGCACGAGCGCGCCGCCCGGTGCCGAGAGCGCGAGGTATTCGCCTGATGCGGTTAGCGAGAAATTCGTGTGCAGCGGCGACCCAGTGATGGCGCGATTTTTCCCCGACGCGTAAACGAGCGCGTAGCCGCCGGGCGCAATATTCGCCAGCGGGAACGTCCATTTTGCAGGCAGCAGCGCAGAGTCGGTAAGCGTGTAGCCCGCAAGGTTCAGCGTGAAGGTGTTGGGGTTTTGCAGCTCGATCCAATCCGGACGATCTCCGTTTTCATCCTCAATGATTCCATCCGCCGCCTGGAACTCCGTGATCTTCGGCGGTAGCGCAGAAGCGTTGACGGCGATGGTGACCGCCGCGACGGAATTCGCTGCATTCGTGCGCGTGGCGGTGAGTATGTAGGTGGTCGCGCTTCCGGGGGCGACGACTATGGTGCCGCTCGCGGGCACCGTGCCGATGCTGCTGATCGAGACGCTCGTCGCATTGACCACGGACCACGAAAGCGTCGCGCCCGCCGGCATGCCGGGACCGCCGATGTTTCCGGCATCCGTGAGAAAGTAGCGGATCGTCGCGGGCACCGGAGCGTATGCCTCGATCTCCGCGATCTGCGGTTTGTAAGCGACATTCGAAAGATCGGTGACGCGGATAAACCGCCCGATGAAACTACCCACGCCGTTCGCCACGCGCACCGTATCGCTCCCGCCTACACCGCTGTCCGTGCCGTCGGTGCGGACATTTCCGCTCCAGTTCACGACGCCCGGAACACCGATATTGTCGGCCAGAAGCTGGACTCGATAATTCGACAGTCGGTCCGAGCAACAATCCGTCCGGTTAAACAGGACGACCCGCTCCAGTGCATACGTCGCACCGAGATCCACGGTATAGTAGGCACCAAACGGCGCACCTGTCGCCGGATGGGAAAAGGTTGAGGGATTCCCGTCCGTGAGGTTCGACGCAGGCTGCCCCGGCCACGTTGCGCCAGAACTCGTTACCACACCATTCAAAGCGAGATTCGCAGTCAGCACCGGTTGCCCCGTGAACGCGCGAAACTCTGCGAATTGGAAATACTGCACATACCCATCAATGCGGATACGCCGCGCACCCGGCCAGCCGGTCGCACCATTCGTGAAAACGAGCGTTTGAGAGCTACTCGGCGTGCTCAGTCCCGTGATGGGTATAGTCGCGCCGATCTGCATATTGTTCGCGTCGTACACACGAATCTCGGACCCATTGAGCCGGTTCGGTGAGCAGCAGCCATCGGAGCGATCGGTGATTTCGAGCCTCGTGAGATTGTAGTTCTGCGTCAGGTCCACCTGCCAATACGGATTATTGGGTGCCGCGTTCGTATTGTTGGCGTGGGTGAAAGTGGAAGTCGTTCCGTCCACTCCGTTCGAAGTCGGAAATGCAAACGCGGTATCCCCCGTTGTGGGCTTTCCCTGCGCTACGTTGACCAATTGAGCTCGCACAGACGGGACTGCAAAAAGCAGCAGGATAATGATAAGTCTCGGAAGGAATTTCATACGGATCACGGTCACAGGTGTTGAGTGGCAACAGTAAGGCAGGTTTCCGCCCTGTCCAGAGCCGACGTGCCAATGACAGCACCCTGTTTTGCAACAACCGGGAGGTGTCTCGCGGTTTACGGCAATGGTGAAACTCCGTGAGCCGACCGTGGATCATGTGAGTTATCATGCAGATGATTCCCTGGTGGATCTCGCGACGGTGGACGACACCATCCTCGTCGATCGCCGCTACTCCACCACCCGCAACATCGC
>JAYSTZ010000890.1:0-5394 GCA_043719365.1 Verrucomicrobiaceae bacterium
CCGGCATCAGCGGTATCGTCCCGCCCACAGCCCCGCCGGTTCCGAAACCAGCGTCGCGGCCAATGTTTCGGGAAGAGCCCGCCCAAAAGCCCACTCCCGAACCAACTCCGAAGCCGACCCCAAAACCCGCTCCCGAGCCTACTCCGAAGCCGACCCCAAAACCCACTCCCGAGCCTACTCCGAAGCCGACCCCAAAAGCCGCTGTGGAGACCACTCCCGACCTGCCGCGGCCTCCAGCACCGATCGAACCGAGCTCCGTTGAATCGTCCCCTCAAATGCCTGCGCCGCAATTCAAAAACTCCAATACTTTTTCGCCATCGGTGCCATCGCCCGAGCCGACCAAAAGAGCGAATCCCGATTTGCCGCAGATTGCCCCTCCCGCGGTATCGCCCGCATCTTCCAAACTGCCATACGATGCAAAACTTGGTAGCGACGCCGAATCCCGCAGCATCGCCGAGGAGGTCGCCGCGATTCTTTCAACGGAGCAGCAGGAATCTGCTCCGCCTCCGCGAGGCACCGCCCCGCGCCCGCTCATCATGAAACTGCCGAGCGAACGATGGCTGTCCGAGTCCGCAGCGCGGCTGGAGTCGATGCCGATGGAGTCCCGTGCGGCAGCCTTTCAAACCATGGTCGAAAAATACCGCTCGATGCGCGCGGCAGAGCGCGAATCGATGCGCCGAAGGTAAAAAGGCCATCATTCTGCGGTCGGATCGCACTTTTTACTTCTTCCCGACGCTCCCTTGCCTTGTGCTGTGGAATTATGCGTCTGAACAAATTTTTAGCAGCGGCAGGACTCGGCTCGCGGCGAAGCGTGGAGGAGTTAATCAAATCCGGCGTCGTCCGGATCAACGGCCACGTCATCACCAATCTCGCCACACAAGTAGAGCCGACCGATGCCGTGAAAGTCGGCAGCAAGCTCCTTCGCTCCGAGCGCGTCATCCACGCCGTCCTCAACAAACCACGCGGATACCTGTGTACTGCCAACGACCCCGAGGAGCGCAAAACGATTTTCTCCCTCCTGCCCCGCGACTGGCCGCGCGTTCACTACGTGGGCCGACTCGACAAGGATAGCGAAGGGTTGCTCATCATCACAAACGATGGCGACCTCACGAACCTGCTCACGCACCCGAGACACGAGGTTGAAAAGGAATACGAGGTGTGTCTGGATAAGCCATTCGACATCACACATAAGGAAAAACTGCTCCGCGGATTCCGCATCGAGCACGGTTTCGCCAAGTGCGAAGCCATCGGTTCTGTCCGCCGCGAGAAATTGCGCGTCACGCTTCGCCAAGGGCTCAAGCGCCAGATTCGCCTGATGTTTTATACGATGGGATATGAAGTTGAGCGGCTCGTCCGGGTTCGTATCGGCCCGATCCTCACCGGCGATGTGTCTCCCGGAAACTGGCGATTGCTCACCAAAAAAGAAGTCGCCGAACTCCGCGAGAACGCGACACCGGGGAAAGCCGGTGCCCCGCCGAAAGCGGAATGAGGTAGCGGCGCGGGCGAATCAGCCGCGTGGCTTTGACTTCAACAATCAACAATCGAAATTCAGCAATCAGCATTTTCGATGGCTGAATTTCGATTGTTGATTTTTAAGGTTTGGCCTCACCGCACCAAAGCCCACATCGTCATAAAAGCGTACCAGACTTTCATAAAATAGGTTTTTCGTGATTGCCTTCGCTCATAAAAGAAGGTTTGCTCTTCCTCGTGAAAGTACCGCTTCATATCGTTCTCGCACGCCGCGAAAAGCTCGCGAAACTCGTCGAGCAAGAGCGTTATCTTCCCGTCAAGGACCTCTGTAAACGGCTCGGAGTATCCGAGGCGACGGCACGGCGCGACCTCGCCGCTTTGGTGCAGGATAAGCGCATCACCCGCACTTACGGCGGAGCGCTTTCCGAGTTTAATGACCGTTTCCCGTCATTCCGCGAACGACGCAGCCATGGTTCTGCGGCTAAATCGAAGATCGCGAAGCAAGCATTGGCGCTCATTCAGGCAGGCGGAACGTATTTTTTCGACTCCGGAACTACCCTATTTGCAGTGGCGGAGGCATTCCGGGAACATCCAGTCACGCCGGTCACGATCGTCACCTCCAACCTGCCCGTCGGGGAGATTCTATCCACGATTCCGGGCGTCCAAGTCTTCCAGCTTGCAGGTCAGCTCCTGCACCTTCAGTCAACGCTTCTCGGCGAGACTGCGCAGCGCAGCATTGAATTCTGGGAATTTGACCTCGCGCTGCTCTCCGCCGAAGGGATGAACTCCGAGGGGCTCTGGAACTCGCAAGCCGAGATCGTCGCACAACAGCGCGTCGTCCTTCGTCGGAGCAAGCGCAACGCGTTTTGCCTCGATTCGGCAAAGCTCGATCAAACCGCACCTCATTTTCTGGTTCCGTGGTCCGAAGTCGGAACTCTATTGACGGACGCGACTCCAGCGCGGCTGGCCAAAGCGGGTATTCCAAAGCGAACGCAGGCACCCATCGAACCCGAAGCCGAGTCGTCCGATATGCCCGTCCACTTTCTCTAGTCGTTCCGCGCGTCCCAGCGATTGCGATCTGCGTAAAGGACGTAGTGAAGTTTCGGTCCGAGAAACTTCTTGGCAGGCAGTGGGAAGTTCGAGTTCGCACGCGCGATTCGCATGATGAATTCGCCCCACTCACGATATTCGCCGCCTTCACCGATCACTTCATTGAGCAGCCCGCGATAGCCGCTTTCAGGCGTAAGGAAGAGCGCGGTGATTCGACTATTGAAGCGGAAATCGTTCAGTTCGTTGAAATCGGTGATCGTTTGCGGGAGCCAGAGGCTGTTGCGGTCGGCGTACCAAGCGGTAGCCCACGGCATGTCGGTGCAAATGATATCGCGCTGGTCGAACCAGTCACTGAGGTCGGCGATACCCAGCGGATAATACGGAGGGAACACGACGTTGAACCGTGGCGGGTCGGTGAAGGCGCGAACCATCGGCATTGCGCTCACCACGAATGGGACGCAGCCAAGGATAATATTCAGGATGCGGATGTTGATTTCCAGTTTCGACCACATCATCAGGATCAGCCCCAATCCGTAGAACGTCATAAACGGAATGAAGATCAAATAGATGTCACTCGCGTGATGAGCCGATCCATCAAGGCCGAGCCAGGCCATTCCCAACGCAGCAAAGAGCCACATCAACAATATACACCATCGAAACGAGGCCACCTCGCGCTTCTTGAAGATATGGAGCATCGCCAGGAAGAAGATGGGCGCAGCGATAACCCCCCCCATGTGGCCGATAAATCCGCTCGCTTGCATGTCGATTTGCACCTGCATTTTTGCGCGACGCTGGAGGGGCTCAATGGCCTCATCCGGCTTGTTGAGCTGGCGCATAATCTGGCTCTCCGTGCCGCGGACCTGGAACTGGTCGGCGAGCTTCGCGGTGCCAAACCATGAGCCGGAAACGGCATGGGTGCGGATCATCCAGGGCAGGACGCACGCGAAGACCACTCCCAGCATGATTGCAGGCTCCACATACTTCGGACGAAACGCGAAGCCGACCCATACCAACGCTCCGAAAACGACCCAAAGCGAAATCATGTGCGTGAGGCACATCAGCCCCAGACACAGCCCTGCGAGACTATTCCAGATCATGGTATTCCCGCCCTCGCTCTTCGCCATCAGAGCCCGCACGAAGCAATGCATCGCGCAGCTAAACAGGAAGAAAAGCAACATCTGCGGCTGCCCTGTGAAACAAATCTCCCACAGGTGTTCGCACAGCAGGCAAAGTCCGACGCAGAACAGCGACAGCCGTTTGTCGAAAAGCAGGCATCCCGTGAAGTAATTGACCGTGATTCCGAGAATCAACAAGACGGCCGCCATCGAAGCGATCAGCCGGTCGGCCGGGTGCATCATATCCGTTTTCCTCATCTTCCAATAGTCGGGCCGTCCGGTTTCATCCGTGCGCCATTTGATGGCGTCGTTCAGAGACACGACGGTGCGAAACATGATGGAATTCAGCCATGGCCACAGCGGCGCATGGTAGAAGTCCGGCACTGTGGCAAACCCGGCGTCGGCATCATATTTGATGAGCTCATTGAAGGAGTTAGGCCCCTTCTTCTGCTCCATGAGATTGATCGCTGCCGGAGTGATCACCTTGGTCTGAAAGCCGTTCCCTTTCGACAGTTCGCGGGCAATCACCGCCTGCTCCATCCCCCGCGCATCCGTCAGCCCGCGAAAGAAAGGAGAGTATCCTCCCTGCTGATTCAGCGGATTGATCCAGATGTGGAGCATGAAGAGAGTCGAACTGCCAATGATCGCTACGAGCAGCCAAATCCACCAGCGGCCTTTGCCTTGTTCCAGAGAGTGGACGAGATTTTGTGCGTCGAATTCGGTCGCCATGAAATTTGAAAATTGTTCGGATTACTTTTCCTCTTCGGAAACCGGCGGCAGCTCACCGCTCGCACGCATCTCCTTTAAACGGCGATGCAGGGTGCGACGGCTCAAGCCGAGCTTTTTGGCAGCCTTTGTGATATTGCTGCCTGTTTCCTCAAGGGCGCGGACAATCATCCGCTGTTCCGTATCCTGCAAGTTCAAATGCCCGCCCTCCGCACTTCGCGGCAACTTGATGCCTGCGATGCCTGTCTGGATGGTTGCAGATCCGTCCCTCACCGCTGGCGGCAAATCGCGCAGCGTGATTTTCGCGCCGGTCGCCATGACCACTGCGCGCTCCACGGCCCCTCGCAATTCGCGGACATTCCCCGGCCAAGGATACCGCTCCATCGCCGCCATCCCATCGCTCGTCAACTCACGCACCGGCTTCCCATTCTCCTCGGCGGCAACCTTCAGAAAATGATGCACGATCAGCGCGATGTCCTCCACTCGCTGCCGGAGCGGCGGCATGTGGACACGCACGACGCTGATTCGAAAAAACAGATCGTCCCGGAACTCGCCCGCCTCCACCATCCCCTCCAAATCACGATTCGTCGCCGCCACCAGCCGCACATCCACCTTGATTGGCGTATTCCCCCCCACCCGCTCGAAACTCCGCTCCTCGCCCAACACCCGCAGCAGTTTCACCTGCGTATTCTTATCAATCTCCCCGATCTCATCCAGAAACAACGTCCCCCCGCTCGCCTGCTCAAAGCGCCCAATCCGCCGCTCCGTCGCACCCGTGAAAGCCCCCTTCTCGTGCCCGAAAAGCTCGCTCTCCAAAAGCTGCGACGAAAACGCCGCCATGTGAACCGCCACGAACTTCTCCTTCGGGCGACCCGACAGCGCATGAATCGCCTGCGCCACCAGCTCCTTCCCCGTCCCGCTTTCGCCCGTGATCAAAACAGTCGCCCGGCTCGGAGCCACCTGCTTCACCGTATCGAAGATTTCCTCCATCACCGTCGAAGTCCCAATCAGCCGCTCCAGGCCGAACTTCTTC
>JAYSTZ010000090.1:0-2015 GCA_043719365.1 Verrucomicrobiaceae bacterium
CATTGAACTCGATTGAGCGGGTGTCTCCGTGAAAGATTTCCTGCTGCGCGAGCTTTCCGCTTTCGCGGACGCTGAGGAAAGTCCGATGGCGTGAGTCGTACGGAAAGAGCCTGCATTGCACGCCGATGCGAGCCGGTGCAGTAGCCCACGGGTAGTGAAACTGGAGGCGCACATCGCGCTTGTCGGGGACGGGTGTGATCGCGCGGAGTTCGGCGGCGAGGGGTTTTCCGTCGCCGAGGATGGTGAGCCGTTCGAGGAGGATTTTTGCGAGGGTTGCGCCTTGGGCGGTTGCGACGGTTTGAATGAGCAGTGTCCCTGCTTCGACATCCGGGAGATCGTGGGCGAGGTCGGTGGCGGACGCGGTTAAAGTGGCACTCAAACCATCGGCGTTGATGTGAAACTCGAGAAAGCTCGTCGGCTCTTCATGCGCGATTGACAGGGAGACCATGGCCAGCGCGATGAGCAACACGATCGCGCGGCGAATGCAGGTCATTTCTCGCCTCCGTTTGCCGCAGTCACGGGCGCACTGCCAGTGCCGAGTGCTTCGAGCGCTTTTATGGCGACCGGTGCTTGAAGGATGCTGAAGCGCGGATTGAGGTTCAGGGCTTGTTGCAAATGCTTTCGTGCGGATACGGCGTCGCCAAACTTCGCGGCGATCATTCCTGCATGAAAGTGAATCTCGGCATCCTGAGTCTTCTGGCTGAGCGCTCGTTTAATCGCGTCGATGGCGCGGGGTTGATCGCCGTTTTTGAAATACACCCATGCGAGTGTGTCGGCTTCGTTGACGTTGCGGGTGAGCTTGCGGGCCTCCGCCATGCGGAGTGCTTCGATGGGCTTGCGGTCGTGGTCCGCATAAAACTTTGCCATGGCCATGTGGCTGTGTCCTGTGCGAGCAGTTTGTGAGGCTTCGAGCGCTTCCACCTGCTCGTAGTATTTCTCTGCGCCGTCCTTATCGCCTTGCACCGCAGAGAGGTCGCCGAGCGCGACGAGTGCGTCGTGATTCGGGCCGGATTCTAACAAGGTGCGATAGTATTGCGCGGCGGCGGCGAATTCCTCGCGTGCCGCTGCAACTCTGCCAGCGGCAAGCAGGACGTGCGTGTTTTTCGAGCCTGCTTTCAGCGGCCCCTCCAGCGCTTGCGCGGCAGGGAGCAGTGCGCCCTGGCTAAGGTGCATCATTGCCAGTTTGGCGCGGCACCATGCGGTGTTCTCTGCAAATGGTGCCCCTGCGCGAATCGCTTTTTCCATCAATGAGATCGCTCCTCCGGTATCGCCGGTCATGTGGAGCAAATGTGCGCCGCGACTCCATGAGGAGAGATCCGGCTTGAGGTCCATCATCTTCTGGTAGTGCTCGTAGGTCGCATCGTAGTCGCCGAGTTCCAATGCCGCGTCGCCGAGGATGCCGAAGGCTGCTGCGTTCTCGGGATCGATTGCGAGGGCGCGGTTTGCCCACTCGCGACTTTGGTCAAACTGATGGCGTCCGCCAGTCACCCACGCGATGCCGGTGAGGGCATCGGCCATGGATGGTTGTAGCTTCAGCGCATACTGGTAGGCGGTATCAGCGTGGTCGTAGTATTTTTCGTCAGCAGTATCCCGGAGCGTCTGAGCGAGTGCGTCACCGAGAATCACCCAGCGAGTAGCATCCCCGATCTTCTCCCGGACTTTTGCGATTGCCTTTGCGAGCATCTGCCCGGTTGGCGTGGTGTCGGATGATTCCGGAATTCGTGCGAGCGTCTGCTCGCCGGTGAGGGGGATTTCGGCGGGGATTCCGTTTAGCGCGGGCGGTTCGCGGAGTATGACTGCTGCGCACAGAGCGGCACCGATGCATCCAGTGATTGCGGCAACACGCCAAAGCGGAAAGCGGGTTGAGGGTGTGGGCGTGTTGTCGGAGAATGAATTCATAAATGGGTGCCGGGCTGCACCGGCGCGCTTGTTAAAAAGCGCGCCGGTGCGTTTATCTCAGCAGTGGTTCTTAGAACCCGACGTTGACGCCGGAATCCTTGCTATTCCGCGTTCCT
>JAYSTZ010000891.1:0-5386 GCA_043719365.1 Verrucomicrobiaceae bacterium
TCGCGCTGCTAAGCCACGTTGCCGCCCACGCGGCTCCCGAAGCGAAGCCGACGAAAGATGTCTCCGCGCTGCTCGTCCCAATCGTCGAAACGAGCGGCGTTCCCGGCATGGCTGCCGTGGTCGTTCGCAACGGCGAGACTGTGGCGCTCGGCGTGACTGGCGTTCGCACGCGAGGGAAGGTCGATAAGATTGCCGCCGCCGACCGCTTTCACATTGGCTCCGATACGAAAGCGATGACTGCCATGCTCTGCGGCATCCTCGTCGATGAAGGAAAACTGAAATGGAGCCAGACGCTCGGACAGACGTTTCCGGAACTCAAAGGCTCCATGCATCCGCAGTATCAGGACGTCACGCTCCAACAACTCCTCACCAACCGAAGCGGCGCACCCGGCGATCTCGCCAAGGATGAACTGTGGGGCAAACTCGGCCAGCACAAGGGCTCGCCCGTGACCGCGCGCCGACTGCTCGTTCAGGGCGTCACGGCGAAACCGCCCGAAGCCGCTCCCGGCACTCGATACATCTACTCAAATGCCGGCTTTTCCATCGCCGGTCACATGGCCGAAAAGGTCACGGGGAAATCGTGGGAAGACCTCATGCGCGAAAAAATCTTCCGTCCGCTGGGCATGACCACCGCCGACTTTGGCGCACCCGGCACCCGCGCAAAGAACGACCAGCCGCGCGGTCACAAAGCCGACGGCTCCTCGGTCGAGCCCGGTCCCGGCGCCGACAATCCTGTCGCCATCGGTCCCGCTGGAATCGTCAACTGCTCCATCGAAGACTGGGCAAAGTTCGCCGTCGCAAATCTTCCCTCCGCAAAAGTCAAACTCGTCAAACCCGAAACTCTTGCGAAGCTCCACACCGCCGCGCCCGGCGAGCCGAAATACGCCATGGGATGGGGCATCTCAGACAACCAGCCTTGGGCTGGCGGCCCAGCCCTCACACATTCTGGAAGCAACACGATGTGGCTCGCAGTCGCCTGGCTCGCGCCCACGAAAGACTTAGCGGTCCTCGTCATGTGCAATCAGTTCAACGAAAAAGCCTGTAACGAAGCCGTCCTCGCGCTCATCGCCGACCATTTCAAGAGCGAGTAAGGTGGGCGGTGGACGGCTTGGAAAGCTGTCTTACGTTCACGCTGCGATCACCCCGCCAAGTTGCCACACGAGGACGAGCCCGGCCATATCGGCACCTGCGAGGCGGGTGCCGTCGGGGGAGAATGAAATGGCGTTCGCGCGGCTTGCCTATTTCGAGGAGCTTTCCGTCGGCCGAGCAGGCTGCGGCGGCGATCTGCATGGCCTTGAAATCATTGCTAAGGTCGTGCTGCACGGTGTCGGCTTCGACGGCCCAAAGCTTCACACCGGAGTGGCGGCCTGAGTCGAAAATCAGCGGGTATCGCTCGGAGACGAGCGCCTGCTTTAAGTCCGGCGAGAGCGCGACGGCGTAGGCCTTGCCCTTTACTTCCCATCGCTTTTTTCCGTGCCCTCGGCGCGGTCCGATGAAGCTGACCGCCGAAACCCACGCGGCATCCCACGGGAGCGACCACAGCAGTCTCGCTTTCTCGAAATTCACTGCGCCCGCTGCTGCGTCTGTCGGGTTCATGCGAGCAGGTGCTGAATCGGTTTGGGGCCCTCGGGCGTGGCCCAGATGGGACGCGGGCCGACGTAGTGTTTCACGCGCGGATTCACGCCGAGCGCGGTGTAAATCGTCGCGAAGAGGTCGCCCTCGCTCACCGGGTTCCCGGCGATGTCGCACCCGTCAGCGTCGGTGGAGCCGTGAACGACGCAGCCTTTGATCCCAGCACCGGCGAGCACGATGGTCCAGCCATGGATAAAATGATCCCGTCCCGCGCGATTGTTGATGGTCGGCGTGCGTCCGACTTCGCCCATCCACACAACGAGCGTGTCTCGCAAAAGCCCGGCGCGTTCGAGGTCAATGAGCAGACCGGACCACGCGGGATTGAGCGCCTGCATGTTCGCTTTGGGGCAGACAAAGTTGTCGGCGTGACTGTCGTAATTGTCCCGCCCGATTTCCACGAACGGAACGCCCGCCTCCACGAGTTTCCGGGCGAGAAAACATCCGCAGCCAAAATCGCTGAGTCCTCAAAGCTGCTCACGCGCCGGCCAGTCCTCGCTCGTGTCGAAGAGCAACTTCACGCGCAGGAGCCGCAACGCGCGGTCCTTTACGACGCGGTGGCTTTCGTACGGCAAGGCACCGTTTTTCTTTTTGCTTTCATCCTCCATCGAGCGCAGCGGTTCGTTGCGTCGCTCCTCATTCGCCGTCGGCAGATAGGTGCTGGTGAAAGACGGCATCTTCCCACCGCGCTCGACGCTGAAAGGCGCGTAGCGTGGCCCGAGGTATCCGAAGCCGGCATTCCCCGCTGGGCCCGTGCGCACGAAGCTCGGCAAATCGGCATCGTCCTGGCCGAGATATTTCGCGACCATCGCGCCAAGTCTCGGATGAGGCATTCGCTCGGATTGATTCAAAGGGTGTTGCCCTTGGCACGCCGAATGTTAAACGACAGCTCAATGAGTTCACTCCTCAGCAACGAAATAAAAAGCGCCGAGCGCCAAAAACAGGCGCTGGAACTGGCATTGCGTTTTCGCACTTACGATAGCCTTGAGATTCGCTGCTCGGATGATGCGTGCTATCTCGTCGTGACGATTCTCGGCGCGCCGACGGTGCTCGGAGACGGGAGCGGTGAAGCGAAAGGCTTTCGTCATGCGTGGCAGATCCGAGAGTGGTTGCACTCGCGGTTTGAAATCATCGTGGATCGCCCTGCCAACGATGATTATCGCTGGGCACCGCGCAAAACTGCGGCGCGACTGGAGAAGGTAGCCGAAGCACGGAAACGCGGTGCACAGATGTTCCCTCCTCGCCGTCTGCGTTAGCCGGGCCGCTCGGACGACCGCATCCAAGTTGGCCGCGAACCAACAAACGCACTAAATTGCTCGCGCCCTCCCGATTCATAATCCTCATGCGACCTATCCGCCGTCTCGTTCTTGCAGCCGTCATCGTCCTCTTACTCGCGGGTTGAGTCGCTGTTTTGTCGCGACGCACGAACCGTCCGCAAGAAACCCGTCTGGCAACTCGGTCACCCGAGAGCGTGGAGCGCACATTGTTGGCTTCCGAAACATTCAGATAGCAAATCTGCCGCAATTCGCCCAACGTGCTGCGGTCTGACGGGGCGGTGTGTGTTTTGTTTTTCACACCGGCGTTTTAGGCCCAAAACCACGCCGCCCGGCAGGCTTCTTTTGCTTCAGTTATGGGATGGCTGTGAATCCGTTCACTACAACAAGACCGGCGAAACATGGCCGTCGCAACCAGGCGGCAATGGACCAACGCTCGCCTTCCTGAACCCCTCCGCGCCCGCTCCAAGCGCCGCTGACACGCTTCCAACGGCATGGGCCGGGCATATCGTGAATCTCGGCAATCCCGGCGGCGTGGACTTCGGCTACACCGCATTCCGGATGGCCAACGGCGCAAGCGACAACGGCCTCGGCGACAACGACGGTGACGGCATACCCGATGTCCTCGAATACTTGCTCGGAGATAATCCTGCAGTCAGCAGCACCGCACAACTCCCGACCGCCGCATTTGCAAATGTCGCCGTCGGAGCCAACCCCGCCGAGTCGTATGCAATCCTCACAAACACCCGCACCGCGAGAACCGGCCGTCCCGCTGGTTCGGGAGAGATTCAAATTCCACGGCTCACCCGTTTACAGAACGCGCACCATTAGTTACACACAGGCAATGATTGCTCGCATCCTATTAGTCTGCCTCGTTTCTCTCAACCTCGCCCACGCGGCGTCGCCTTCACTCGTGATCATTGATGCCGGGCACGGAGGCAAGGACAGCGGGGGGTCGGGCTTCGGACTGGTGGAAAAAAATCTCACGCTCGACACCGCCAAACGTCTGCAAACGAAGCTCTCCAAAGCGGGCATCCGCAATGTCATGCTGCGCGACTCCGATACTTTCATCGAGCTCGATGACCGCGTAGCCATGGCAAACAAATACAAGGCGCGCGATGCGGTGCTCGTTTCCATTCACTTTAACGCCGTCGGCGGCGGTGCCCCGCACGGGACGGAGACATTCTTCTGGCGGCCCGACGCCACGGCGCTCGCCGCACGGATTCAAAGAAACGTCTCCCGGCAAACCGGCTTCACCGACATCGCCATCAACCGCCGCCGGCTCCGCCTCACCCGAAACCCCGAGATTCCCGCCGTGCTGGTCGAAGGCGCATACATGACCAACGCTGGCGACGCAAAAAAACTCGCCACCCCCGCCACCCGCGACGCGATCGCTCAGGGCATCTGCAACGGCATTTTGGAGCTGCAAAAGTTTGGCGAAAAAGGAATCCCGCGCGTCCCCGAAATCGCCAGTCCCCTCTCCCGCCACGACGACCCTCCGGACGGCGGAAAGCGGATGCGGATCAATTACTGAGAGACAGCCTCGCGAGGGATGGTGCCTTCCCACACCGGGCTCAAAGTCCGTTCCTTGAGCGCCGTGAAATAGAGATCGCGAGCGAGGTAGAAAACGTGGGAAGGAATCGACCCGGCCTCAAACAAACGCTTCGCCACTTCGAATTGCTCCCTTGCTTCCCTCAGCTTGGTGCCCGCAAGCACTCGCGAAATCGGCTTCATCTGTTTGATTAAATTCCCCTCCCGGCTTCCAAGCTTGGCGATAAGATTCGGATCGAGTCCCGAGCACTCGCTCCAATTAACAAAGCGAGGAATGGCGCTTGAGCTGTTCGGATTGGGAGGCTCCCGCTGCCAATCGAGCTGGAAATCCCACAGCCTCGCGCCGGATTGTGAGGGCACGGCATCCGGCTTGGGTAGCTGGCTTTTGTCGGGCGTCTTCTTGATGAGCGCGCCGAGCTTTTCCAAGTCCGCCTTGTCTCGGAGCTGCATGGCTTTTTCGAGCTGCTCCGGCTCGCCTTGGTCGCGGAGAATGAACACGCGGCCTTTGGTATTGAGGTCGTATTCCTTGCCGTCGAGGATGAGCGTGCCTGGGGCGTCCGACCTGTATTTGAGGGCGACTTTTCGCTTGTCCACGTTTTGCCCGGCGGCCTTGGTTTTCTCGGCGTCCACGAGGTGGATGTTGCCTTCGATGCTCCATTTGCCGTTGTCGGAGGAACTCTCACTGAGGCCGGTGGAGATGGAGCCTTCGTGGACAAGGACAAAGTTCACGTCCTTCTCGGTCTGGTAGGCGACCGCGGCGTATTTCTCGTTCCATTGACGGGCCTGGATTGGGACGAGGTCTGCACGGATGTCGGGGGTCCTTGGAGCGACCGTAGATTCGGATTTCTCCGATGACTTCGAGGCCGCCTCGGACGGGGTTTCTTGCGCTCCGAACACCTTCTTTAAAGCTCCGTTTATATCCGAAGGAATCT
>JAYSTZ010000892.1:0-2346 GCA_043719365.1 Verrucomicrobiaceae bacterium
AAATTCCTGAAGGCGAACGTTGACACCCGATAGAGGGTCGTTATCTTCCATACCCCTTTTTACCACTTTCTTATATGCCAAAACGCACATATCAACCAACGAAGCGCACACGCAAGCAGCAGTTCGGCTTTCGCAAACGCATGAGCACGAAAAACGGCCGCGCAATTCTTTCACGCCGCCGCCAACGCGGTCGCAAGCGTCTCTTGCCGAAAGGCGTTGAGGTGCATTTTGCACGTCACACGGGAGCCTGATCCCTCTTCAGCCAGACGATAAAATTCGCCACGACGCGGCGGACGATTCTTTGAATCGCCCGCCGCGTCTGCGCTTTCCCAAGAAAGCACATCTCACCGAATCCTCGGAATTTCTCCGGGTCCGGACTAAAGGCGACGCCCAGCATGGAAAGCTGATGGTCGTCGGTGTGCTCAAAGGGGCGGATGAAAAGCCCGCCCGCGTCGGGTTTGTTACGTCCAAGAAGGTCGGCGGGGCCGTGACACGAAACCTGATCCGCCGCAGACTCCGGGAAATCGTCCGGCTTTCGCGCGCTGGATTCCCCCCAGGTACGTGGCTCGTGCTCGTCGCCAAGCCCCGCTCCGGAAAAGCAACGCTCGCAGCGCTGCGGGATGAGTGGACGGCATTGGCCCGCCGTGCCGGAGTGCTCCCATGAGAAGGCTCATTTGCAAACTCCTCCGAGGCTACAAGCTGATCGTTTCGCCGCTGATCCATACAATTGCCGGTCCCGGAGCAGGATGTCGCTTTGAGCCCACATGCTCCGAGTACTTCGCCGAAGCCGTGCAAAAACACGGCGTTCTGCGTGGCACCCGCCTCGGCGTCGGGCGCATCTGCCGCTGCAATCCATGGAGCACGCCCGGGTACGACCCGGTGCCGGATATCAGCACTCCGAGCGATTATTCCGAGTCCGAGCGAAAGTAGGCGCTACTTTGCCAATGCGAGCAACTCGTCGATATTGTCGATGCAAAACTGGCTCCATGTCTCCAGCGCCTCGCGGCGTTTCCGCAGCTCCGCGATGGGCAGGAATCCGGCCTCGGTGATGACGCTTTCACGTTTGCGCGCTTTTTCTTCCGCGAGGCGGAAAACGTGGACGACTCCGAGGTGGACTTTTCCCACTTCGTTTGAGTCGTCGTTTAGCAACGCGACGATGTGATTTGTGTAAGGAGTCTCGATGAACATTTCCTCCGCCACTTCGCGTTGCACGGCAGCGTTGTATGCGTCGCGGTCGAGCGAAAAGAGGCCTTCGTCGCCATCGTTCATGTGGCCGCCGATGCCAAGACTGCCTTTCGCGACGAGGCGCTGTTCGCCGGATTTTTTGCCGCGGACGTAGTGGAAGATGGAGTCGCCGTGGACGATGAGCACGTAGGGGATGATTTGCTTCAGTTCCGGGTTAGTTTCAGCCGGGGCTCGCGGAGTGAAGAAGTTGTTTTCGCGAGCGAGCAGGGCCGGGAGATAGCGGTCCACGTCGAGGCAGAGTCCTTGAAACATGCCGATTCCCTCAACGAGTGAACGGCGCACAACCATGATATTTTCGTCTTTCATCACTCCCGTTTATCCGGCCCGCAGAAATTTCAGACAAAAAAATCGAGCAACTCCGCTCTTATTACAGACTAAGATGTTTCAAAACTTATGCCAACTGAACCTACGCCCGATGAATGGAGGGACTGGCTCCGCAGCCACGGACCCAAATTTCTTCTCTTCGCCCGGCAGCAAACCCGCAGGGATTCCGATGCCGAGGACGTCTTGCAGGATGCGCTTGTGGAGTCGTGGCAGCGCGCCGGGCGGACGCCGGATGATGCGCTCGTCTATTCTACGATCCGCCGTCGCGCCATCGACCTTGCGAGAAGCTCCGACCGCCGCGCCATCCGGGAAGAAGCCAGCGGGCCTTCGGAGCAGTGGTTTTCGCCCGATGTCGAGCAGCGCGAAACTCAACGGCTTTTGGAGGAAGCTGTGAAAGAGATTACGCCCATCTACCGAGACGTTGTAGTCCTGAAAATGTGGAGCGGTCTCACATTTCAGCAAATCTCGGAAACGCTCGGAATCCCGCTCAACACGGCGGCATCCCGTTACCGCTACGCGATCGAGGAGTTGCGCGAAAATTTGAAAGGAGTGCTGTTATGAACGACGAAATGGACCCAGTGGAAAAACTGCTCGCGGGGATGGCCCCGGCTTCTTTGAGCAATGATTTGATGGCGCGGCTCACTGCGGCTCGTCCGTCGGCCGCTCCAGCGCGCTCACGCTTGCGGGATATCATCATTCGCTGGCTTGTGCCGTCTGCGGCCGTCGCATGTGTGGCTCTGGTGACGGTGAAATTTCTTGATGCCACTCCGCAGGTCA
>JAYSTZ010000893.1:0-5381 GCA_043719365.1 Verrucomicrobiaceae bacterium
AAATATCAGGCGGTTGGGGGCTGATATTTTCTTACGCCGCGCCGCCATAGGGTGACGGCGGCACAAGCCATCATTACGACCCATCCGGCCTGAATCGCAAGACCTTCGACGAGCGCCGGGCCGGTAACCCGCTCCATGAAAATCTGAACGGGAAAGTAGAGTTCGTACGTGAACGGTGCCCATTTCACAAAGCCGCTGAGCCACGGCGGAAGCATATCAAGCGGGAAAATTCGCCCGCTGAGAAAATACTCAAACGAGTAAGTGATGAAGATGATCGTGGAAATCTCCAGAATCCAAAACGCGAGCATCGCGATCGTGTAGGCGATGAAAAACTGGAGGAGCGCGGCGAGCACGGTGCTGCTGGCAAAAGCCAGCCAGGTCATAGGGTCCACAGGCATCCGGATGTGTTCGCGAAGAAAGAGAAAAACGACGATGATGCCCGGCGCGAGCACGACCGAGTAAAGCAGCCGGTAGCTTGCATAGAGGGAGAACCGGTATGCGAGGTAGTTCATCGGTTTTAGCAGCAGCGCGCTGAGCCGTCCGTCTCGGATTTCCCCGGCGATTTGCCATTCATCGTCCGTGGGAGTGACGAGATTCTCCATGAGCACCGTCATGGCGAAATACAAAATCATCGAGCTGTAGCCGTAGCCGGAGACGCTTCCCCCATTGCCGGAAAAAACGGCCTGCCACAAAAAGAGCGTGCCGATGAGCGGAACAATTCCGACCACGGAGCGCAGCACGAAGGCCCAACGGTACACAAACGTGTTCTGCAACCCGATGGTGAATACCTTCCCGTATTTTGCCAGCCGCGCAATCATCGCAAATCCTAGAGAGAAGCGAGCGTTTCAGCTCCAGATTGATGAGACCTTCCCAACCGGATCACGCCTCTGGGTGATGGCCGGTGGTTTGGTCGCTGATGACATCCAGCGAACGCACGCGCTTCGCCTCGCGACAATCCTCCACGGATTTGCGAAGCCGATCTCCGAGCCCGAGTGATGCGGGAATGTAGTCGAGCAGCATCTCGGATGTCGTGGAATCATTCGTGCAAATGTGAATGTTCTGGAGACCCAGAATTCTCAATAAAAGCGGCTGGATAATCTGCGTGTCGCGGACGCGGTAGAGTTCCAGTGTATCGGTCACTTTCGTCAGGATGCCGTGCGTGGTGACGAGCCGCTCGGTCGAAAGGTGATAATTCGTCGTGCGAATGCAAAGCCAGCTCCACGCGGCCCAAATCCCCACGCCCAGAGGCACAATGAAGACCCACAGTCCGAACTGAGTGGCGCTCCAGAAGTGTAGAAACACTGCTGCGGCAAGACTCAGAATCATCAGCAAGTTGGGCTTCAAGTTTTTCCAATGCGAGGATGTCCCCTTCCAAATAGTTTCTTCTGGCATGAACGGTTTCTAGCACGCGCCGCCAAATTGGCGAGCGCGTTTGCAAATTCATGCTTCTCGCGGCGGCGCAGCTTCGGCAATGGTGGTGGAATTCATGAGAACTATTACTGCTGATTCCACGCCTCGCAAGAGAACTCCGGCCACCGTCGGCGATGCAGCGCTTGATGCCCGCATCCGCTCCCTTGTTGCCGATATGGGCGGCGACAAACCGAATGACTTGATCGAGGAGCTTGTTGTCACTGCGCTCAAGATGGCAAGAGATCAGACCACCGTGGCGGACATCAAAATGTTCAACCGCGCGCTCAAAGAAATGCGCTGGGCGAGTCGGGTTTTCGCGCCGTATCGGATGGAGCGAAAGATCTCGGTCTTCGGCAGCGCACGCACCAGGGAAGATGCTCCGGAGTTTCTGGCTGCCGAGGAATTCGGTAGAAAAATGCGTGAACGCGGCTGGATGGTAATCACCGGCGGTGGTGACGGAATCATGGGAGCCGCGCATCGCGGAGCCGGGAAGGAGCGTTCCTTTGGGCTCAATATCAAGCTCCCGTTCGAGCAGTCCGCGAACGACACGATCGATGGCGATCCGAAGTTGGTGAACTTCAACTACTTCTTCACGCGAAAGCTAAACTTCGTGAAAGAGAGTCACGCGATTGCTCTTTTCCCCGGTGGATTCGGAACGATGGATGAGGGCTTCGAAGCTCTTACGCTGATGCAGACCGGCAAGGCTCGGATCTTTCCGCTCGTCCTTGTCGATCATCCCGGCGGCACCTACTGGAAGATGGTGCTCGATTTCCTTCACAACCATCTCCTGCGTCTCGGGCTCATTTCAGAGGATGACTTCAACTTTCTCCGCTTCTGCTCGGTCGATGAAGCAGTGGAGCACGTGCTGCAGTTCTACAAAAACTTCCACAGCTACCGCTGGCTCGGCCCCCGCCTCATCATTCGGCTTCAAACCGCACTTTCACCCGCGAAGCTCGCGGATATGAACAAGCAGTTTTCCGATGTAATTGCCGTGGGCGGCTTCGAGATATGCGCAGCGTTGGCGGAGGAAAAAGGCGAACCGGAAATTGCAAACCTTCCGCGACTCGTGTTCACACCGCACAAACGCAATTTTGCCCGCATCCGCAAAGTGATCGATGTAGTCAACGAGGCCTAAGACACGGTAAGGAATAACGCTCTTAAAAATATATGGATCTTACACGCACAGCTTACGGAACTTGGAATGGTGGTCGTTTTATGAACTTCGGCGACGTCATCGACGAATCGCGCTTCGAAGCATGCATCCGCCGCGCTTACGACGCCGGAACGCGCACCTTTATGACTGCCGATGTTTATGGCAGCGGTGCCGCAGACGAGGCGCTCGGACGCGCCCTCAAAGGCGTCCCGCGCGACACCTATTGCCTCGTCGGAATCATCGGCCACGACTACGCGGCGCCCCGCGATGGCTCGAAAGGCTTCCCTCGTTTCACCGACCCTCGTCTTCGCCAGCCGCGCGATTTTACCGACTACGTAAAGATGGCCACGGAGCGACAGCTCCGCTCTCTCGGAACCGATCACCTTGACTGCCTCATGCTCCACAACCCCGACAGCATCGGCTACACGCAAGAGCCTGTCTGGAAAGCCATGGCGAAAATGCAGGAGGAGAAAATGACCGACATGCTCGGCATCGCACCCGGCCCGGCGAATGGCTTCACCCTCGATTTGATTCTCAGTTTTGAACGCTTCGGCCCGCTCATGGATTGGGCGATGATCATCCTCAATCCGCTGGAGCCCTGGCCCGGCGGGATGGCGCTCGGTGCCGCGGAAAAACACGGCGTGGACGTCGTCACACGCGTCGTTGATCACGGCGGACTTTTTCACGATGACGTGAGGCCCGGCCACATCTTCGGCACGCGCGACCACCGCAGCTTCCGTCCGGCAGGTTGGGTCGAGTCAGGCAATGCGAAACTCGATGCGTTTCGCCCGTTCGCCGAGAAGCACGGACTCACGATGCTCCAACTCGCATGTGTCTGGAATCTGAGTCAGCCGCCCGTGAAGAGCGTGATTCCAACACTCACGCAGGAAGTTCCGCAGACCAACGGCGTCACAGTGAAGACGATGGAAGAAAAAATCGATGAACTTGCAGCGACTCCGAATGTCACATTGTCTGCCGATGAAGTCGCAGAGATCGCCCGCATCGGAAACAACAAAGGCTGCATGGACTTGAAAGGCGGCAATCCCGACTTCACGGGAGAGCCCGGACCCGACCGCTGGGAACTCACTCCCGATCTGCTCGATGTGGCTGCCCGCTGGGGTATCGAACCGGCGAAGGATCTCACCTACACGCACAAAGTCGCGTGAAGGAGCAGCGAGCTCTTTAACTAAGGAACATCATTTTCGGGTGACATCCCGACAGAAGAACACGCCGCCCGGACGACTGCCCGAGCGGCGTGTATTTTCCAACAACAACACTCAAAAAGTTTTTACGCAGCCTCGGCGGAGCGCGATGGCGACATCGGCATCGGCACGATGATTTGCGGCTCGTCCAGACGGAATCCCGCGGCCTTCGCATCGCGGTCAAACATGCGGACGGTATCTAGCGAAAGAGCATCAAGATCGGTCCCGCACATATCGATGGCCTTGCGCAGGATGTCGTGAGGCACGGTGACGATGTGGCATCCGGCTTCATCGGACTGAAAGATATTGAAAACCTCGCGAACGCTCGCCCAAAGGAGTTCGGCATGAGGAAGGTGATCCATCATGCGGCGTGCGCTTTTCATGATGGGCATCGGGTTGCAGCCGGTGTCAGCGATCCGGCCTGCGAAAATGGAAACGACTGCCGGCACATCGGCGTGAAGTGCCCCGACGACCTCGGCGGTCTGGCGCTCCGTCAGGATTGCCGTCACGTTTAGTTTGACGCCCGCTCCAGCGAGTTCGCGAATCAGCGGGACTGAACTTTCCCCACGCGGATTGGACACCGGGATTTTAACATACACGTTTTGCCCCCAGTCGCGGATGCGGAGCGCCTGACGGCGCATGTCATCGAATTCATCGGCGAACACCTCAAACGATACGGGCTTTTCCGTGACCGTGGTGAGCAGTTCTTTGGCGAAGCCTTCGTAGTCCGTGATGCCAGCTTTCTTCATCAGCGTCGGATTGGTCGTCATCCCTTTGATCAAAGGATTGCGATACATTTCCAGCATGCTGGTCATGTCAGCTCCGTCGGCGTAAATCTTTGTTGTCAGGTTGGTAAGGGCGTTCATACAAAACCCTTAAAAGCTAAACGCGTGCCAACCCGCACAGCGCGCAATATTTTCTACACAAGAATGCTCCGGACACACTCCTCCACTAAGCTCCAATCCACGTTCTCAACGGGTTTCCAAGCCCCAATCGCAGTCGGCAAAACGAAGAGATTCTTTCCGTCCCGGAATTTCTTATCCGACTGCATCGCTTTGATGATCTGATCGAAAAGTCCGGGCGTCTCCGGAAAGCTCATCGGCAGGCCGGCCCTCGCAATCAAGCCGAACAACCGCTGGGCAAAATCATCGCCCACCATTCCAAGCTGCACGGCCATGCGAGTGGCGCCCACCATCCCGACCGCGATTGCCTCGCCATGCGTCAGCGCATACTCCGCGCTCAGCTCTAGGCCGTGGCCAATTGTGTGACCAAAGTTCAAGACGTTGCGTATGCCGAGTTTGTCGAACTCATCTTTCTCCACGACATCAGCTTTCAAGCGGCAGCACTGCGCAACGACATCCGTGAGAGTCTCCGGCTCAAGCGCCAGCAGTCTCTCCAGCGCGCCGTCCTCCAATTGCCGGAACAGCGTCTCCGAGCACACCGCGCCGTATTTAATAATCTCCGCCGTCCCGCTGCGAATCTGGCGAATCCCGAGGGTCTTGAGCACGGACAGATCACAAAACACGAGCTTCGGCTGACTGAATGCGCCCATGATATTTTTCACGCCGCCGAAATTGACCGCCACCTTCCCGCCCACGCTGGAATCCACCGCCGCC
>JAYSTZ010000894.1:0-2342 GCA_043719365.1 Verrucomicrobiaceae bacterium
CCAATTTTCCATCCGCAGTGCCCGCTAGGAAACCACGAACGTCTCCGCGAGACGCCGACGACCGCGAGGCGTCGGGAGAAACAGGAGGCACGGCGGATGGACCTGATTTTTCAACCAACAAAAATAATCCTATGAGCGATAAGAAACCAAAGAACAAATCGGACAAACCAACACTGAAACTCGTCACTTTTGGCGAGCTGCCTGTGCGACACAAGGGCGGCGGCGAAGGCTCGGCGTTTGATGTTGTGGGCCGACTCGCGAAGGATTTTAAGGGCACGACGGTGATGACCGTGGATGTGGAGCGACACAAATATGTGCTGGATGCTGCCGAAAAAATCCGAGGCGTGGCGGTGTGTCTGGAAGTGAGTGAGGACGGCGTTGGCAAAAGCTGGGATGCGCCTCGCGACATCCTGCTGTGGCAGCAGATGACGGTGAACGTCGAGGGGCTTTCGCCCTCGGCGTCGGCGAAAAAAAAGCCAAAAGCCGATAGCGAAACGCCGATTGTCGCGACGGAGCAAAAGGCGTTGACGGTGATGCTTTATCGCGCGGATTTGCAGCCTTGGGCGGATCAGCCTCGGAAGCATTTTGACGTGGGGCTGGTGGAACAGTTGGCGGGGCTGATGAAGGCGCGGGGTGCGAGTAAGGCGTTCCCTCTGCTGGTGAGGCCAGCGGGCAATGGCTACGAAATCGCGGATGGCGAGCGGCGGTGGCGGGCGGCGGGGATCGCGGAAATTGCGGAGCTGCCTTGCGTGGTGGAGGAGCTGAGCGACGCGGAGATGTTGGAGCTGGCGATGATTTCGTCCATCCACAAAAAGGAGCTGTCGCCGATGGAGGAAGCGAGCGGGCTGAAGCGGATGCTGGAACTGAAATCGGCGGATGGTAAGGCGCTGCACACGATGGAGAGCATCGCCACATCGCTGAAGCTCTCGGTTGATAGTGTGTCGCGAAAAATCGGACTCACGCGGCTTGCGGGCACGCAAGTAGGCGCGGCGCTGGATGCAGGGGACATCCAGAGCGAACATGCGCGATTGATCGCACAAGTGCCGACGTTGGCGACTCGACTGCAAGTGCTGGAGATGGTGCTGAAGCCGACAGGATGCCCGGCGCCGATGCCGGTCTCGGAGCTGCGGCGACGGCTGACGCTCGATTATGTGCGTGAGCTGCGCGGGGCACCGTGGAAACTCGATGACGCGGGGCTGGTGCCTGTTTCGATTGAGCGTGGCGAGCGCGTGATGGGCGGTGCTTGCGTGGACTGCCCGTGGAATGTGGCATCGGACGGCGCTCGCAAGACAAGCATGTGTATGTCGCCAGAGTGCTACCGCGCTAAGGAGGCGGCTGTCCATGCGCGGTGGGTGGCCGAGAAAGAGGCCGCTGGGAAAGTGGCGCTGGCTGCTGCGGAAAATGCGAAAGTGTTCGGGCAGGATGGAGTAAAGCTGTCGGTGACGACCGACTATGTGGACCTCGACGAAAAGCCCGACCGCGCAGACCTCGGGGCGAAGTCGGACGATCTGCCGACATGGGGCAAGCTCGTAAAAGCAGCGGGAGTGCCTGTGGTATTGGCGCTCGACGCCAAGGGCAAGGAGCGGGCGCTGGTGAGGCGCGATGTGGCGACTGCGGCGATTGAGGAACTCGACCGTGCATTGCCGCCGGAAAAGCAAATCCTCGAAAGCTCGGCTAAGCCTCAAAAGCAAGCTGGCACAAAGAAGGATGAATTTATGCCGGGGCTGAAAAAGGGCGAAGAGGAAAAGGCGCGAGTGCTCAAAGAGAAGGCCGCGCGTGAGATTGCAGAGCGAATCGAGAGAGCGGAACTGGCGGCGATTGTGACTGCTGCGCGAGTGCCGATTGCGAAACTCTCGGACGCATGGCTGGGAATGGCGCTGACGACGCTGGCGTATCGAGTGGACGAGGAGGAGCTTGGTAAGATTTGCGTGCGGCGCGGATGGTCTGATGACACGGAGGGGGCGGTAACGGACCTGCTGCTCGACAAGGGCGGGGAGCTGCCCCAGCACGAGGCTGTGTCGCTGCTCACGGAGCTACTGCTTGCCGGTACACAGGACTTGCCTGACTTTATCGGCGATTGGGCGGCGGCGGTGGGTGTGGATTTGAAAAAGGTGCGCAAGGCTGAGGAGGCGGCGATCAAAGCTGAGACGGACGCCGCAAAACGCGCAGTCTCGATGATACTGCGATGGAGCGACGAGCGAGCGAATGTCGAAGATTTTGAATGGTGTGAAAAAGGCTGTAAAAATCCATCGTGCGCAGAGGTTCCGGCGGGCGAACAATGGGTGAGCGAAATTCAAATTGCGCGTCACGAAAAAGGCTGGGTGTATGGCTACTTCGCGGTC
>JAYSTZ010000895.1:0-5358 GCA_043719365.1 Verrucomicrobiaceae bacterium
GATGAGGAATATCGCAGCGAGGAAGCGCTGCCGATGCTGGGCAAAATTCTGAGCCAGCGCCACGGCTTCAAATGCACCGTGCTTTTTTCCGTGGCTGCGGATGGGACGATCGACCCGAATAACGGCGCATCGCTGAGCAACGCTGCTGCGCTCGACTCGGCGGACGCGATTGTGACATCGCTGCGTTTCCGTAAGTGGGCGGACGACGACATGAAGCACTTCGCAGATGCCATCGCGCGCGGTGTGCCGGTGATCGGGTTGCGCACTTCTACTCACGCTTTCCAGCTTCCTGGAACGACCGCCTATAAAGAGATGAACAACTTCGGCAAAAAGGCGCTCGGCGAGCAATGGGTGAGCCACTGGGGCGCTCACAAATCGCAGGCGACCCGCGGCGTCATCGAAGACTCCGCGAAGGGCGAGGCGATTCTTCGCGGTGTCGCGGATGTCTTCGGCACCTCCGACGTTTATGAAGCTTACCCGCCGGCGGATGCGAAGATTTTGCTCCGAGGCTTCGTTTTGAAGGGCATGAATCCGACGGATGAAGTCGCGGATTATAAAAAGAAGCGTGCCACAGACAAAATGGAGCAAGGCGTGAATGATCCCGCAATGCCGGTTGCCTGGACGCGCATTCACAAGAATGAAGCCGGGAAAGAGAATAAGATGCTTTGCACGACGATGGGAGCCGCAAGCGATTTGCCGAACGAAGGCCTTCGCCGCCTCGTCGTCAACGGTGTCTTTTGGGGGCTCGGAATGGAGGTGCCCGAGAAGGCGGACGTCTCATTTGTCGATCCTTACAACCCGACGATGTATGGTTTCAACGGCTTTCGCAAAGGCCTGAAGGCATCGGATCACGCGCTGGGCAAGGAGTTGCCAGCAGGGAAGTAGTGTCGCCCGACGCCCGCCTGCTCCGCGCCCTTCGGGAAGCGAGTGTGCATGTTTTACCGGGAGATATCGCCGGACTTTCTCTCAAAGAAGTCGAGGCGGGATTGAAGCGATTACAAGGGTCGGGATTTGACATCGAGTCGAAGCCTGGCCTCGGTTGCCGATTGCTCGGGTCGCCGGACCGAATCATCGCCGACGACCTGCATTCGCGCCTGACCGATTGCGCGATTGCTCGGGAGATTCTCGTTTTTGAAGAAACGAGCTCGACCAACGATGTCGCTGCGAATCTCGGACGGCAGGGGCATCCAGGCGGCCTCGTGATCTTTGCCGAGCGACAGACCGCTGGGCGGGGACGCTTCGGGCGCCGATGGGTTTCCGCCGGGCACGAAGGGCTTTGGTTTTCGCTCTTGTTGCGGCCGGAGATACCCCTCGGGGAATGGACGCGCCTGACGACTTGGGCGGGAGTTGCCGTGGCGGCTGCGGTGGGGCCGGAAGCACGAATCAAATGGCCCAATGACGTCCTCTTAGGTGGCAGGAAAGTCGCCGGGATTCTCATCGAAAGCAGCACTGACACCGCAGGGCTGCCATTCGCGATCGTCGGCATCGGGGTGAATGTGAATCAGACGGAGTTTCCGGTAGAGCTTGCCGACTGCGCGACGTCGCTGCGTCTTCACTCCGGCAAAGAGATCGATCGCTCCGGCCTCGCGGTTCGGATACTCGGCGAGTTGGAGCGCCGGGTAGCGGCGTTGAACGGTGATTTTCCGGCGGTGCTTGCCGAGACGAAATGCAGGAGTGCGGTTTTAGGGCAATGGGTGCAATTGCACTCGGGCACAGAAATATTCAAAGGAATCGCGGAGAATTTTGATTCGGAAGGTAATATTCTTATCAGGCTGGATAATGGCGAGTTGCGGAGGATGAACGCCGGGGAGATTTCCACGCGTCCACCGCAGCCGCCACGTTAGATTTGTAATTCCGTCGAATGCGCAAGAATTGGGACCGGCTTCTGCTTTCTCATCTGGCAACTCATGCAAATCATTCTTTCAGACGTCCAGGACCAGCTCGTGAAAGGCTTGTCCCACAGGATGAATAACATCCTGACCCTTTTCCACGGGTATCTGGGACTCCTCCTTGATAACGAGGATCTCGATCCGGTGACTCAGGAAGGGCTGTCAAAAATCAAGGACAGCGCTCGAATTGCCTCTGAATTGATGGATCGAACCAACGCTCTCGTGCGCCCGAAGAATCTGATGCCTCGGGAGATTGTGCTCGAAGAGTTTCTGAATCAGTTGACTCCGACGTTTGAAAAGCTGCGTGCCTCCGGTCCGAGGATTGAGGTCGAGTGCAAGCCTGGCCTCCCGCAAGTGATCGCGGACCCCTCAAGAATCCGAGTAGCTCTGACCGAACTCGTCAAGAATGCCTGCGACGCCACCGAATCCGGCGGAAGTATTCGCATTGTCGTCAGCTCTAGCTCGACCAGCCCGAAAGCGCCTTTCGGTTCGACGACGGAACCACCACCTGCGGATTGGGTGGTCATCTCAGTGATCGACCAAGGGGTCGGAATCGATAAGAGTGTCGCCCACCAACTCTACGAACCCTTTTCCACCACAAAAAAGCGAATCGTCATTGCCGGCCTCGGACTCACCGTGGCGATGCGCTGCATGCAACAAATTGGCGGAGGAATCGACCACGAATCCGAAGCGGGAAAGACAACATTTCGCCTGACGCTTCCCGCCCAACGGGCAGGGAAACTCCGCGCTGTCGCGTAAATCTACTCCTCCCAGCGAAAGGCTCCGTTCACGGGAAGCCCAAGTTGATCGAGGATGCGATCCACGACGGTGTCTGCAAGTTCCGCGATGGTTTTCGGACGACTGTAAAAGCCCGGACTGGCGGGCATCACAAGCGCACCTGCTTCCATCACCGTGCAAACGTTGCGGGCGTGAATGAGATTCCAAGGCGTCTCGCGGGGAACAATAATCAGCTTTCGGCGTTCCTTGAGGAAAACATCAGCAGCCCTGAGGATTGTGGTGTCTCCAGTGCCTGCTGCAATGCGGGCAAGTGTCCCCATGGAGCATGGACAAATCACCATCGCATCGAACCTTGCAGACCCGCTGGCAAACGGGACATTCATCGTTTTGTCTCCATGCTGATGGACGCCCGCCGGGACGATGAGTTCGTCGATTTCGTCGTGGATGACTTGCTTCGCATAAGGGCTCAGGATCAAGTGAACCTCGTGCGCAGATGCGTCGATTTTATCGAGAAGACGCTGGAGATAAATCGCTCCGCTTGCGCCGGTCCCGGCGATGACGAGCTTCACTTCGCTGCGTCGGCGTTAGCTTCCGCTTCTTCTTGTGCCGCCTTTTTCAAGTAGGCTTTCATCGCGGTTTCCCACTTGCCCACATCGTCTCCGAAATCTTCGTCGAGGAACACTTGCATCGTCGTTTTTGCCTCTTCGTTGAAGTGGTGATTCGGGATGCGGATGGCTTCGAGCATCGCGGGGAGTTTGACTTTGTCATCGCGGTTCATCAGGTCGGTCGCGAACACGTCGATGACATCCTCGTTGAACGCCGGATTGCGCCAGATGTGGTTGAGCTTGGCGCTCCAAGCCTCGTCGGGAAGAAGATTCACGATATGCTGGGATGCCTCGACCTGACCATCTTTCGTGAGGCCTGGCAGAAGAGTGATCAGCGCCTGCGCGGTATTGAGATGGTCTTGGTCAGAGTTGCCGGGATAAAGGCGCAGAGCATCGTCAATCTTGCGATCGTCTTCGGTCATGACGGGCGGAGGCGTTACGGTCGGAACCTGCACGTCGGGTTCTTTGTCGGGTTTCTGGAGAGTTGCGGAAGGTTCCGGGTTCCCCGAAACTGCGGAGTTGTCGGGACTCTTCGCGACTTTAGCAGGAGGCGGCGTCGGAGGCGGCGTGTAGTGCGCTGTGTTGTCCCCATTTAAAAACCAAAGGGCTGCGCCGACTACGATGGCGACTACGACTGCGAAAATACCTACGGAACGAGAATTCATGAATGTGATTGGCTCTGAAAAGCGACTCCCTGTTTTTGACCTGCGGAGTGCGCTGGATGTTCAATAAATCATTCCGCCCGCGATGCGCAAGGGCGCGAGTTGCCCATTTGTTACCAGTTGGGTTGATGGAATTCCAGCCCGTGCGCGTCGGCGACTCCTTTGCAGGTCACTTTTCCGCCGAATATATTCACCCCGCCGACGAGATTACGGTCTTTCGCGAGCGCTGCGGCGAACCCGTGGTCGGCAATGAGCTCGATGTAGCGGTAGGTGACATTCGTTAGTGCCTGCGTCGCGGTGCGGGCGTATGCGGCGGGCATGTTGGCAACGCAGTAATGCGTCACATCTTCTTCCACGAAAACGGGGTCGTGATGCGTCGTAGCGCGCGAGGTTTCCGCGCAACCGCCTTGATCGATGGCGATATCGACGAACACGCTGCCGGGTTTCATCACGCGCATCATTTCACGGTTGATGAGCTTGGGTGCCTTTGCGCCCGGCACGAGGACTGCGCCGATGAGCAGATCCACTTCGGGCAGCATTTCGAGGATGTGTGCGGGATTGGAAAACAACGTGTGCGCGGTGTGAAGGGTGATGTCCAAGAAGCGCATCCGCTCGACGTCCACATCGAGAATCGTCACGTCCGCGCCGAGGCCGGTGGCCATGCGGGCGGCATTCACGCCAGCGGTGCCGCCGCCGATGACGACGACTTTTCCCGGCAATACACCAGGGACGCCGCCAAGCAGGACGCCGCATCCACCGTGATGTTTGGCGAGATAGTTTCCCCCGACGAGCACACTCATGCGTCCGGCTATTTCGCTCATCGGCTCCAGGAGCGGAAGACGGCGGTTCACTTCCACAGTTTCATAAGCGATGCCGGTGATTTTTCGTTCGATGAGCGCGTCAGTGAGTTTCTTGCTCGCGGCGAGGTGCAGGTAGGTAAAAAGAATCTGACCTTCGCGGAGCAGCGGCCACTCTTCTTCGAGCGGCTCCTTCACTTTTACGATCATGTCGGCCCGCTCGAAGACTTCTGCGTGTGAAGCGACAATCTCGGCTCCGGCCGCAGCGTACTCGGCATCCGGGAATCCCGTTCCCACGCCGCCGGCGGTTTCGACGAGAACTTTATGCCCGCGCCGGGTGAGTTGGTAGGCGGCGCTGGGCAGCAGCGCCACACGGTTTTCCTGAGCTTTGATTTCCTTGGGTACGCCGATGTTCATGGCCGCACCTTAGCACAGTTTCCCTATGGCACCACAGCGTTTACGGATTGCTCCGGCTGTAGAATACGGAGGGGCGAAAACGAAACGACGCTGAAGCATGGACGAAGCGGCGCATAGAACCCCCATTTTTATGCCCATCATCTTTATGCCCAAACACCCGACGCATTCGGCATAAAAATAAACTGATTCTCCGATCCCCTCATCATTTTGTGCCCATCATTTTGAGTCCGCCAGTGCGACGCTCACAGAA
>JAYSTZ010000896.1:0-13849 GCA_043719365.1 Verrucomicrobiaceae bacterium
AAGAATACATCGAAGGCGAACTCCACAGCGAAGTCCGCCACGAGTATTACGCCGGGCGGATCGTCGCGATGGCTGGCGCTTCCACTTCGCACAATCAAATCGCGGGAAGTTTCTTCCTCGCGATTGGCGCGCATTTGAGCGGCAAACCGTGCCAGCCGTTCATCAGCGACATGAAAGTGCGCATCCGTGCCGGAGACGACGACTGGTTTTACTATCCCGACGTCTTGGTGAACTGCGACCCTGCGCGGCAGCAAAAGTACTTTTGCGACACGCCAGCCGTCATCGTTGAGGTCGTCTCGGAGAGCACCGAGGACAAAGATCGCCGCGAGAAATTCTTTGCCTACACGCTCTTCCCCAGCCTCCACACTTACATCATCGCCGCGCAGACTTGCCGCGAAGTGACCGTCTATCGCCGCGTGAATGGCGAGTGGAAGCGGACGATTCTCACCGGCTCAGAGTCGATCTCTATCCCCGAGTTGGAGTTCATCGTTTCGCTGGATGCGATTTACGCACGCACCGGGCTGTAGCCTTTCTACCACCATGAGCACGATTCCCGTTAGCGAAGTCCTGGTTTCCCCCGAAGAATACATCGAAGGCGAACTCCACAGTGAAGTCCGCCACGAGTATTACGCCGGTCGCATCGAAGCGATGGCCGGTGCGTCCGACGCGCACAATATCATCACAGGAAACTTCTTCGGGGAACTGTTCGCGCATCTGCGCGGATCGCCTTGCCGACCCTACGTCAACGATATGAAAGTTCGCATCCGCGTCGGTTTGAACGACTGGTATTACTATCCCGACGTGATGGTGCGATGCGGTGCCGCCGGGCAGCAAAAATACTTCACCGAGACGCCAGCCGTCATCGTCGAAGTGCTTTCAGAAGCCACCGACCGCAAAGACAAGCGCGAAAAACTCGTCGCCTACCGCCTTCTCCCTAGCCTTCACACCTATATCCTCGCCGAGCAAGACCGTCGCGAAGTCACCGTCCATCGCCTCGTGAACGGCGAGTGGACCGAAGCCACCCTGAGGGGGAGCGACACGCTCACGATTCCAGAGTTAAATTTCTCCACCACGCTCGATGCAATCTACGCGGAAACCGGGCTGTAAATGAACCCTATCGCGTTTTTCGGCATCGGATTCGCGCTTCTGGGCCTCGGCATCTGGCTCTGCCGCGTCGTCATGCGTCGCCTCGATTCCAGCACGGCGCTCGACTCCACCGCTGACCTCGCCCTGCGCAATACCACCCGCCGACGCGGACGTTCCATGGCCACCATCGGCGTGCTGGCGAGCGGCGTCTTCATGGTCGTCGCTGTCGATTCCTTCCGCAAAACCGGCGACATCGACGCCACGCGCAAGGACTCCGGCACCGGCGGATTTGCGCTCATCGGCGAAAGCGCCTCGCCCATTTACGAAGACCTCAACGCGCAAAAAGGCCGCGAGGCTTACGCGCTGGATGACAAACTCATGGCGGGCGTGCGCGTCGTGCAGATGCGTGTCAAAGATGGCGATGATGCGAGTTGCCTGAACCTTAATCGCGCGGTGCAGCCGAGGGTGCTTGGGGTGGTTCCGTCGGAGATCGTCGGGCGATTTGCAGCGGCCAAAGGAAGTAACGGGAAATGGGAACGACTGAATTCTCCAGAAGTGAAGACAGGTGATGTGGTGCCCGCCCTCGTCGATGCGAACACGCTCCAATGGGCGATGCAGAAAAAGGTCGGCGACATTCTCGATTATAAGGATGAGCGCGGTGGCGAGTGGAGGCTCTCGGTGATGACGACTATTCCGGCTTCGATTCTTCAGGGCATGATCTTTATCTCCGAAGGGCGCTTTGTCGCGGCATTCCCCAACAGCGCCGGTACCCGCTTCTTCCTCATCGATTGCCCGGACGAACGCGCCGCCGCTGTGCGCGAGCACCTCACCGCGCAACTCGGCGACCGCGGGCTGGAGCTCATCCCCACCGCCCAGCGGCTCGCGGAATTCAATGCCGTGGAAAACACGTATCTGTCCATCTTCCAAGTCCTCGGCGGGCTTGGCATGTTGCTCGGCAGTGCAGGTCTCGGCATCGTGGTCGCGCGCAATGTGCTCGAACGCCGCCGCGAATTTGGCTTGCTCGAAGCCGTCGGATTCACGCCCGCGCAACTCCGCTCGCTCGTCTTCGCCGAACACCGCTGGCTCATTGTCGCAGCGCTCGGCATCGGCAGCGTGAGCGCCATCATTGCCGTGCTTCCGGGCATCATCCAAAAAGGCGCGGGCTTTCCGTGGGGCTCGCTCTCCGTGCTCTTCGCAGGCATGGCAGTGCTGAGCGTCTTCTGGGTGTGGCTGGCCACGCGCCTTTCGCTGAGGGGCTCGCTGCTCACTGCGCTGAGGAATGAGTAGCCGTTCGTACAGAGTCATCGTTGCGGCGCTTCTTATTTCTGCTGACTTCGCCGGGGCTGCCGATTCGGACAAGCGCCGAACATTGGAAGCAGAGATTGCAGCACTGGAAGCTTCGGCGACAGCAGTGACGCCGGAGTTTGAGGAGGAGATGCACGAATGGGAGTCGGGCTTGCATTTGCCGGTGAAATGGGAGCCTCTCACCGTGCTCGCCGCAGAGTCGCGCTACGGCAGATTGGAGCCGCAGCCCGATGGCTCGCTGAAAGCCCCAGCGAGTATCGCGGGGAAAGAGGTCTATACCATTCGCGCGAGGACGATGCTCAAGCAAATCACCGCGTTTCGCGTGGAAGCGTTGCTCGAAGGCGGCTTTGTAGGCCGCGCGGGGAATGCTGTGCTGACGGAGTTTCGAGTGACCGCTGCGTCGGCAAACGCGGGGCAGCGTCTGGGTGACGACCTATCGCTGAAGTTCTCGGTGGGGAGCGCTGATTTTGACAGGAAGGGTTTCGGGCCGCAGTTGGCTATCGATGGCGATCCGAAAACCGGCTGGTCCTTCGCCGGAGCGACCGAAAAGCCGCACGCCGCAGTGTTCGAGCTATCCAAGCCGCTCGACGCTGGAGCCGGGACGGCGCTCACGATTTTCCTGTATCTGGATTACCCCGTGCAAAGCATCAAACGTGTGCGAATTTCTGTTACCACGAAGGCACCGCCCGTGCGCGAACTCCCGGAGTCGATCCGACAGACGATCGCGCTGGAACCGAGCGAACGAACTGCGGAGCAACGGACGAAACTGGTCGATTACTTCCGCCCGATGTCGGAGGCGTACGGAGCCGTGATCGAACAGATCAACCAGAAGCGAGCAAAGCTCCGGGAAATCGAACGCCCTGTCGGACCGAAGCGGAAGTAACTCAACTTCGCAGACGGCAAATCGATTTCAACGGGCGGCGCTTCGAGTGCGCGCCGGCACAAGCTCGCCGCGTTACGAATACTTGATGCTCTTGCCGGGCTGCATTTCGTAGTTCGCTACGAACTGTTCTTCGACGGTGTTGGAGAGGATGTCGGCCTGAAACTTGATGTAGATGGCGTCTTCGTGGACGAGTTTCAGGCGGTCCATGCTTTCCACATCCAGCGCAACGAAAAATCCCCATGCTGAGCCCGGTTCCACGTTTTTGCCGGTGCGGACGCCCTGGACTTCCGGGATTTTGAGCATTCCGACGCGGGCGGAGATCATCATTTGGTCGAGCTTGGCTTCGTCCACCTCGGGACGGACGCGGTAGAGTGTGACAGAGTGAATCATGGGCGTAAAAAAAGGCGGCCCGGCTGTTACCGAGGTAATAGCCGGGCCGCAAGATGTTGTTGAATTTGAGTTAGCTCTTTTTCCAGTCGAGAACGCCTTTTTTGATGGCGTAAACGTATCCGACGGTGACAAGGGCGAGGAAGCCAGTCATGCTCCAAAAGATGCCGGAACCGTGGGTGTGGAGCATCGATTTGAAATTGACGGCCCAAGGATAGAGGAAGACGACCTCGATATCGAAAAGGATAAAGAGCATTGCCACGAGATAGAATTTCACCGCGAATCGCGGCTGGGCTTCCCCCTGCGGGACCATGCCGCACTCGTAGGCCATGTCCTTGGCTTTGGTGCGTTTCGCCGACTTTCCGAGCAGGACGCTGATTGCCAGCGTCACAATGCCAAAACCGAGGACGATTCCGACCTGTAGCAGGACGGGAAAGAACTCTTTCACTTAGATGGCAGGCGTGACGTTGGTCTGAAGAGTGGCGAGCTGTTTTGGCAGGCCTTTGTAGCTCTTCTTGCCGTCTTTTCCGACAGTAATTTTGACCATTCCGCGGGAGACGAGGTTTTGGAGCTTCTCGTATGCACGGAGACGGAGCATTTCTTCACCACCACTGGCAGCGTTGCGGGCCTTGAGGTTTTCGTGGACCACGTCGAAAAGGTCTTTGAATTCGTAACCAGAACGGCGAGAAAGCGCGGAGGCGAGCTCTTCTGTCACCAAATCCGGGAGCCGACGACTGAATGCGGGTTTCTTTGCGATAGACATAGGAAGGACACCATAGCACACCAGTTGGTCGGAAAGAAGGGAAATTTTGAATTTCTGGGGGCAAACCTCCGCAAATCTCTGTTGATGGAGTGTCAAACGTGGTGACGCATCCAGGCTTTCGGCGGAGGATCTGGCTTTTTTTGAATCGCCCGGTTGCATTCGTCGCCGGCATCAGGTTCTATGAGGGAGGTATCGCCGACATGGCGAAATGGCAGACGCATGGGACTTAAAATCCCTTGGAGGGCAACTTCCGTGCGGGTTCGAGTCCCGCTGTCGGTACCGTTTTTCTCAGGCCTCAGTAAAAAAATGCTGGCGCTCCGTGAAAATTTCGTTCTGTTTCACAAACTAATGCAGAAGGACGATATTCCAAGGAAGACAATTTACAGGCTCTCGATATATAACCGTGCGCTCCAGCGACTTAAGGGGAATGGGGCGAGCACGGTGAGCTCGGAGGCGCTGGCGACGGCGGCGGCGGTGAAGCCGACCCAGCTTCGCAAGGATCTGACTTATTTCGGTCAGTGGGGCACGCGTGGACTTGGCTACAACGTGGCGGAACTCAGCAAGGCCATCACGGATGTGCTGGGGATGGCGAAATTGCAGCCGGTGATTCTCGTGGGTGCGGGACAGCTTGGCACGGCGTTGTTGCGCTACGGCGGATTTGCGAAAGAGGGCTTCGAGTTCGTGGCAGCGTTCGATCAGGACACGAGCCGGAAGCGCCCGAAGGATATTAAAGTGCCGATATTGCCGATTGAGCAGATGACCGCGTTTATTCAGGAGAAAAACGTCCGGCTTGCGATTCTCACGGTGCCGGGGCATGTAGCGCAGTCTGTGGCGAATACGCTCATCGAGGCGGGGATTCAGGCGATTTTGAACTTTGCGCCAAGCGTCTTGCATGTGCCCGAGCGCGTTGTGGTGAACAACGTGGATCTCGCGATCCAGCTCGAGAATTTGAGCTATTTCGTGAAGTAGTCACTTTCGTTGCCGCCATGTGCGAGTCCACGGCTTGCATTCCTTCGTAGCGAGCGGGCGAACAGCATGTAGAAAGCCTCTCCGTAGCAAAGGGACGGAAAGCAGCGGCGAATTCATTCGCCGCCCCCAATAGCGCGGAGCGCCCGATCAGTCGCGTCCGGCCATGGAGCGAGCGCGGACAACGGATTGGACGCTTCGCGTTGTAACGTTCGGCGAATGAATTCGCCGCTCCTTTACGCCTCCTCCCTTTGGGCACCCTTCTTCGCCACAAGGGGGCTGACCAGATACGGAGATCGCAGCGGTGGCGCACCATTCATCTCCCGCCTTCGGTGCGATGGAGAAAAGACGCGGGATTTACAGAAGCACCATCGGCATCAGCGGCAGGTAGTCGTGCTTTCTGCCACGGCCTTGCTGACGCTGCCTTGGTTCCTGCTGCTGGCGCGGTTGGTTCTGACGCTGCTGTTGCTGCGGGTTTCCGCCTTTGCGCTGCTGTTGGTTGCCTTGCTGTTGCTTCGCAGGTTGCTCGCCCATCGCGGCCATCTCGGCGTTTGCGTCCATGCGGGAATCATCGTTTTGCTCAGCGTTTTGTGCGCGGCGATCCAGCGGGAGTTCGAGGGCTCCGTTTTGGAATTCAACGACGTGGCCGACGTGGATGAGGTAATGAAGGTCGGATGCCAGCGCGGCCTTTTTCGAGATCGCTTCTTCCGAATCCGGTGCGATTCCCACGAGGAAGCGGATGGCGAGATCGGGGCGGGGGATTCCGGGATGCTCGGCAACGGTGTTAAGAATGAATGCCATCCCGTCGCTGAATGTCTGGCCGGGCGTGTGGCGCTGCGGTCGGATCGCGGAGACGAAGAGGATCTTCTTCTTCCACTTGAAGTGATGCAGTCCGGCTTCCGAAAAAATCGGACGCAGCGCATTCACCATCTGGCCGGGGAACCGGTGCTCGCGCTCGACGGCGTCGCGGATATTAAAAGCGACATTTCGCTCCGGAAACCAGTTCATCGCGGTACCGGTCATTTCGAGCGTGGTTCCACTCTTCAAAAGATTCGGCATGTGGTGCTGCTTGAAGTGCTGCTCTGCCTCGTATTCGTCCTTGAACGTGACTGGCTCTTCGCCTTCTGCGACGCGTGTTTTAATCACGGTCACGCTGCTCGCTTGTTTCTTCCACTGCTCGAAGACGACCGGGTCATTCACCATCTCAATATTGCGCTGGAAATCGACGAAGCTCATTCGGCGTGCAAAGCGCTCTTCATATAGCTTGCGAATCGCGACTTGATATCCGTGGTGGCTGGATGGCCCGAGCAGGACACCGCTCATGCGCTCGCGCGCCACGGACGTGTAGTTTCCTTTTGGTGGTTCGCCCTGGATGATTTCCGTCTCGTAGAAATCCTTGCGGAATTGCTGGTACGCGCCGCGCTCTAGCACGGTCTTGTCGAACGCTACAATGCCGTCGCCGATCTGATACATGATCGCACCTTCGTCGAGCGCGTGAACGCGAATGCGCAGCCGCTCGGGACGCTCCAAAAACATATTCGCGAGGCGGAAAACGCCGCACGCACGGCTGCTCAGCTTCACCTGTTTCGCGATGCTCATAGCGATCATGGGCTCGGGCAAAATTTCCACACGCACCACCTGCCGGATGGGCTCTTGCGGAGGACGCTGTTCGCGATCACGGTCGCGCTCCTGTGGTCCTCCCGGACGGCGCTGTCCGCCGGGGCCGGGTCTTCCGCCCGGTCCGCGGTTGTCGCGATTTCCACCACCGGGCCGAGGTCCGCGATCATCGCGGCGTGGGCCGCCGGGGCCACCTGGGCCACCGGGGCGTTGCCCGCCGGGACGAGGCCCGCCCGGACGTCCACCACCACCGCCAAAGCTCCGCCGATCGCCACGACCCGCAGGCTCGCCTTCGAAATCGGCATACCGATTTGCGGGCGCGGACGGGCTTTCTTTCAGCCAATCAGGCAGGAATTTTAAGTCTAGTTCTCCAGATAAATCGCTCATTCGGCTGCTGTGTATGCGGGCTTTGCGAAAATGGCAATTGCCGTGGTGAAGAAAGACGAAATACGTCTGAAATCAAATGGCGTCATCCTGGCAGAAGCGTGCCTTGAAAAAGCTCCAGCACCCGTCGGATCTTCGGGTCATCTTTGAAGATTTCCATCGGGTCGCGATTGTCCACGACCACGGGTGCGGCGACGACTCCGTCACGCACTTCGAGCTTCACCCGTGTCGGGCTGGCGAGCAGGGTTGTTGCAAGCTCTTCCATGAATTTGACATGCGTCTCCAGCATCTCCTTTGCGAAACTCTGGTCCGGTGGAAATGCGATCGTCGCGGTTCCTCCTTCGATGCCCATGAGGACGCCGCCGCGGACAAGTCCGACGATCAATCCGCGGTCGCGCTTGATGCCATCGACAAAAGACTGCCAGAAATTCGTCGTGGCCACTTTCGGCGCGGGGGCATGAGTCGGCGCTGCTGGAGCTTGAACCGCTGAGGCCGGCGGAGGTTCGGGCTTGGCTACTTCCGCAACCGGCGGTTGTGGTGCTGGTGCTGGAGTCGGGATTGGGGTGGGTTTCGGCGGCTCGATGATCTTTGCGGGCTCCGACGGCTTTTCGATGACTGCTGGCTTTTCAACCGGCGCAGGTTTTGCAACGGGCGGCGCGATCGGAGTTGCCGCGCGGGCCACGGGGCGGGCGACCGGTTTTGTCTGCTGCGGTGGAGGCGTTCCTCCGCGAATTGCGGTGAGCGTGTCGAGCACTTCCGTAAGAGTTGCACTTTGCAGCGTCTGGATTGCGCGAATGACTGCGACTTCAAAGTGCATCTTCTTATTGGGTGCCCATTTCATCCGGCCTTCCGCTGCGGAGAATGCTTCGATGAGGTCGAGCAGCTTATCCATCGGCGCGCGGTCTGTCTGCGCTTGCAGCGCCGTGATCGTTTCGGGCAGGAGTTCTTCGCCGAGGCCCGATGGGTCTGCTTTCAATACGAGGAGATTGCGAATGTGGGAGATCAGGTCGCTCATCAATCGCCCCAAATCGCGACCCGCTTCGGCGTGCTCGTGCACCGCGTGCAGCGCGGCTGACGCATCGCCATCGACGATTGCATCCGTGAGTCCGAAGACGGCATCCGCCGCCGTAAATCCGAACACGCTCAGTACATCCGCCTCGGTGATCACGCTGCCGCAAAAAGCGACAAGTTGATCGAGCATCGACTCTGCATCTCGCAGCCCGCCTTCCGCGCCGCGCGCCACCGTAGCCGCCGCCGCGACTTCCAGCGTGAAGCCCTCCTGCTCTGCGATCCACAGCAAGTGGCGCGCGATCGTCGCCGTGGGAATCCGGCGCAAATCGAACCGCTGGCAGCGGCTCAAAATGGTCGGCAACACCTTCTGCACGTCCGTCGTCGCCATCAGGAATTTCGCATGCGCCGGCGGCTCCTCCAGCGTCTTCAGCAGCGCGTTAAATGCTGCCGTCGTGAGCATGTGGACCTCGTCGATGATGTAGATCTTGAACTTCCCGCGCGCCGGGGCAAAGCGGACATTTTCCCGCAGTTCGCGCACCTGCTCCACGCCGTTGTTGCTGGCACCGTCGATCTCGATCACGTCGAGCGAGCGGCCCTGCGCGATTTCTTTGCAGATGTCGTCCTCGGGGTCGAAGTCCGCCTTGGGTCCGTTCGTGGAATTCAGCGCCATCGCGAAGATGCGCGCGGTTGATGTCTTGCCCGTGCCGCGCGGGCCGACGAAAATGTAGGCGTGTGCGATTCGATTTTGGTCGATGGCATTGCGCAGCGTTTTGGTGATGTGCTCCTGACCGAGCACATCTTCAAATTTCTGCGGACGATATTTGCGGGCGAAGACTGTGTAACTCACTCCTTTAGTTGAGCGACGCATCCGCACTCCGACAACCGCAAAAATCAAATGCTGCTTCGCCGCTCGGCGATTGCATGGCGTATCTGTGATTTTTCTGCGTCCGGCCATGTTACGTCACTTCGCGATTGCCTCGCAGGCTTACATCCTGCATTCGCTCCAACGCAATGCTTGGAACGCTGCTAGGACCGGAAATTAAAGAGATGATCGCCCGCCGCGATTTTGCGGGGCTGCGCGAGACGCTCGCCGATTTCCCTGCCGTCGATGCTGCCGAGTTGATCGTCGAGCTTCCGGAGGATGATCGAGCTGTGGTTTTCCGCATTCTGCCGTCTGCGCTTGCTGCGGATGTGTTCGAATACTGCGAGCCGGATGCGCAAGAGGAACTGCTGAAGTCGATGAGCAGCGAACAGGCTGCGGCGGTGCTCAATGAGATGTCGCCGGATGATCGCACTGCGCTGCTGGAGGAATTGCCCGGCAACGCCGTTGCTCAGCTTTTGGCGCTCCTCACACCGGAGGAACGCAAGGTCGCGCAGCAACTTCTCAATTACCCGGAAGATAGCGTCGGACGGTTGATGACGCCCGATTTTATTTCCGTACGCGATGACTGGAGCATTCAGCAAGTGCTCGACCACATTCGCAAAGTTGGTCGCGATTCCGAGACGTTGAACGTGATTTATGTCACCGATGAACGCGGACGGCTCATTGACGACGTTCGCATTCGTGAAGTCCTCCTGCCGCCAGCCGAAACACTTGTGCGTGATCTCCATGACGCCAGCTATGTCGCGCTGAAGGCCACCGACCTGGCCGAGACGGCGATCGGGATTTTCAAGAAATACGACCGCAACACGTTGCCCGTGACCAACAGCGAAGGGCGGCTGCTGGGCATCGTCACGGTCGATGACATCCTAGACGTGCAGGAAGCCGAGGCCACTGAGGACATCCAGATGCTCGGCGGAACTCAAGCCCTGGAAGAGCCCTATTTGGATGCGCCGCTCAGCGAGATCGTGCGCAAACGGGCGATTCCGCTAATCATCCTGTTCTTTGGCGAAATGCTCACCACTACGGTGATGGCGAAGTATGCTCATGTGCTTGAGAGTGCGGTCGTTCTCTCGCTCTTTATTCCTCTCATCATATCGAGCGGCGGCAATGCAGGTTCTCAGGCGAGCACTTTGATTATTCGGGCGATGTCGCTCGGAGAAATCAAACTCGGCGACTGGTGGCGTGTCATGCGCAAAGAGATCATTTCCGGCTTTGCGCTCGGTGGTGTGCTGGCTTGTGTCGGATTCATGCGAATTGTGGGATGGGCAATGATTGCCGAGCATTACGGAAGTCATCCCTACTCGCCTTATTACACGTTGGTTGCCTCTGCAGTTGCGATGGCGATTCTGGGCGTCGTTTTATGGGGAACCATTGCTGGTTCGATGTTCCCGCTTTTGCTGAAACGCCTCGGGTTCGATCCCGCGACGTCGTCCGCGCCATTCGTCGCGACCCTCGTGGACGTCACAGGGCTCATTATCTACTTCATCGCCGCGACGCTGATCCTGACGGGCAAGATTCTTTAGTGTCCGAACGCGCCGAAGCCTTTCAGTTTTTCGGCATCGGCGGGATGCATGAACTTCATCACGGGCAAATCGCCGTTGGGCTGACGGGGCTGGAATGGCTCACTTTCATTGAGGCTCGCGAAGTCTGGTTCCGTGAGCGCGAAGGTCGGAGGGAACGCGTTCTCCGCGAGCTCACACTTCGCGGAGTCGAGCCGAGAAACATGGCTGCGTGAGCTGAAAGAGAGGTTGTTTTTGATGGCGTGGCCGAAGCCATCGACGTCTGTGCGGTTGTCGGCGAGCCTGCAGAGAAAGTTGAAATTCGTTCCATTTCGGTAGGCCGTATTGTGAGACCAATCGCCGCCGCCGGGATGATGGTTCGCATAGAAGCCCGACGCCTTGTTTCCCACTGCCAGACAATAGCGAACCACATGGCGGGGAATCGTGCGAGGGAGCATGTCAGCACTCAGCGAACCGTAGCCGCCCGCCTTGAAGCCGTTGCCATCGCCCGTCCGCTCAAACGTGGGCGACAGACCATTGTAAAACGCCCAGCAATCTTCAAACGTCACCGCTTCGTTCGCGCTGATGCAGTCGTAGCCATCGTCGCTGTTAAACCAAGCGCGGCAGCCGCGAAAGACGTTGCCCGTACTGCCCTTGCTGGGATGGCAGCCAAAGCCGTCCACATTCCCCCCGCGTCCGTCCTCGGAGGTCGTGTCCCAGTTGTTCCATGCGTCGCAATTGAGGAAGAGATTGTCCGAACCATCGACGTGATAAATGCCGATTGCCTGGCCATCGTGCATCGAGAGTCGCTCGAAAATGTTGTGGCTGCCATTGCTCGCGAAGCAGATCGATTGCGTGTGGCGTTTAATGGTGACCTGCACGCCGGTCACTTCCAAACCGATGATGTGAATCCACGACCCGCTAACGTGAAATGCATCAACGCGCATTCCCTCAGGCTTCACGAGCGAGTAGTCAAATACGGGCTTTTCGTTCTCGTATGCGCGGTAGGTAATCGGCTTGCCGGGAGCGCCGCTTCTGGAAAAGTGCGTGACGTAGGCGAAAATGCGTCGTCGCTCGGCAATCTGCGATTCCTTTATCCGATACACGCCGCCGCGGATGGAAACGGTATCGCCCGGACCCGCCGCATTGTGCGCCCGCTGGACCGTTGCGAATGGCTGCTCGAGAGTTCCCGCTGCGGCATCATCACCAGCGGGGGCGACAAAGAAATCCGCACAGTCAGCCGATGCGATGAAGAGCAGCGAGGCGGAGAACATCAGTCTTTTCAATGAGGTGCGAAGTGTGAAGCGATGGCGTGAATTCATTTGTTTCTGACGAATTATTCCGAGTGTGACAGCGTCGAGTTGGGACCATTGCCGAGGACGACCGACTCGACGATTCATTTGTAATAACGACCTGAGACTGCGCACTCGCTGACGGTAGAAGTCGTATCACTTCCCCTTGGCGGCAGGCGCGCCATTCACCGCAGCGCTCGCCAGTTTTGACACGTACCGGAACGCAAAGAACGCAGCCACGACGCCGACGATCGGCAGCGCGAATTCCAGCGGGCTGTGAGGACGGTCCTTGCTGAAGAGCGTCGCAAGGCTGCCTTGGAACGTCGCGCCCATCGATACGAAGAGCGTGTTTGCCGGAATGATAGCGAGCATCGTCGCGCCGAAGTAAGAGCGGAAGCTCACCGGAGTGATCCCGTAGGCATAGTTCGCGATGCCAAACGGAATCGGCACGAACCGTAGCAGCGCGATGATTTTCCACCCGCCCCGGCCGATGGCGGAGTCGATAAGCTGGAACTTCGGATGGCCCGCAAGTTTCCGGTCAAACGCCGCGCGGGCGACGTGGCGCGAGATGAGGAAATTGATCGCCGCACTCAGCGCACAACCCATCGTGAGCGCCATCCAGCCTTTGCCAAACCCAAAGAAAACCCCCGCCGCCATGGCGATGGGCGATCCGGGGATGATGGCTGCCATTTGAGTGGCGGCGAAGATGAGCGCGAAAGCGAAAAGGCCGACCCAGCCGAGCGCGATGAGGCTCGACTGCAGGGATTCCAGCCAGTGGATGAATTGTTGAAGCATGGGCGAGGACTCTGATTAAGCGCGTGCAATGCCACTTCGCGAGCGGAATCCTCCAACGGGCGGGACAATCCGCCCGTTGGTTGTGTCAGAGGGGCGTTGAATCGTGCCACCGTGACCCAGGCAAAGGAGGGGCTTCTCTGGACAAGAGACGGCGTGCATCCTGCGAAGGCTTAGCGCACGATACTCCATACCGATGAACGCCAACAAATTTACCCAAAAGATGACCGAAGCTGTCCAGGCCGCCCAGACGCTGGCGCAGGACCGGAATCATGCTGAATACGACAATGAGCACATCCTGCTCGCCATTCTCGACCAGGCCGAGGGCATCGCGGTGCCGTTGTTGCAAAAGCTGGGCGTGGCCATCGCGCCGCTTCGCGAGAAACTGAACGCGGCGATCGCAAAGCGCGCGCAGGTTCACGGGCTGACGGCGCAGACAAATCTGGCGGCGGAGGCCATGGCGGTTTTGCGTCAGGCGGAGAAGCAGATGGGCGCGCTGAAGGACGAATATATGAGTGTGGAGCACTATCTCCTCGCGCTCGCCGACAGCGGCGTGGGCACTGGAAAGATGCTGAAGGAAGCAGGCGCGACGCTGCCGAAGGTGATGGCGGCGCTGAAGGAAGTGCGCGGTTCGCAGCGGGTGACGGACCAGAATCCCGAGGACAAATACCAAACGCTGGAGAAGTACGGTCGCGACCTCACGGCGCTCGCGCGAAAGGGCAAGATCGACCCGGTGATTGGGCGCGACGATGAGATCCGCCGGACGATGCAAGTGCTCTCGCGTCGCACGAAAAACAACCCGTGTCTCATCGGCGAACCGGGCGTCGGCAAGACGGCAATCGTCGAGGGGCTCGCACGGCGAATCATCGCGGGCGACGTGCCTGAGTCGCTGAAAAACAAGCGCATCGTGGCGATGGATATTTCGGCGATGATTGCAGGCGCGAAGTTCCGCGGGGAGTTCGAGGAGCGGCTGAAGGCGTT